>DXCD01000119.1 GCA_019116185.1 Candidatus Mediterraneibacter stercorigallinarum | reverse complement strand
CAGCGGTTCAGCGCGCACTGCGAATACAGGTGTTTTATGGCTTCTGCCGGAGTAAGCTCATACACTGCGTTCTCTGCCGCCTGCGCCAGAACAACAACTGCTCTGACCGGAGCGCTTTTGTTCACGCAAATGCCGGAAGAGCCCGCGAAAGGCAGGCCGTATGCCCGCGTCTCTCCGTCCTTTTCCCGAAGGACTGCCCGGTCGCCGTTGATGACCTCTGCATGCTGATATTCTGCCCAGAGTTCTGCCTGGGTAGACTTCCCTGTACCGGACGGCGCTGTAAAAAGGATCGCCCCGCCCTTCCATATGATATAGGACGCATGGAGGATCAATCCCCTCTGGTGCAGAAGAATCCTGGAAAGGTCGATCTTATTCCAGATATTCCTGATATCTGACGCATAGTGAGAAAACTCGGGAATTACCGTAAGCCTGCCTCTCACGCCGTCCTCTTCATAGCAGAACTGCCGCTGGCGGTTTGGTTCGCGGTAATATGAGACCAGGCAGCCTCCCACCTTAAACGTTTCTCGTTTCCCTCCTGTGTATAGTTCGCTCTTTCGAGGATATTCCGGGAGCTCCGCCACACGTATGGCAATCCGGAAATCCGCCTCACTCTCTGATCCGGCAGTCTCGAAAAGCTCTGACCACGCATCACTTTGAATGAATAAATCAGTAGAAATCAACAGCCTGGTGTCTGCGATCTGATACCGCTTTTTCACGTTTGCCTCTTCCTCCATTTGCAAAACAGATTGAATGAAATCAGGGGCTGATCCTGTATTGTTTATCAGCCCCTGACCATTTATTTTTATTTTACAGTTATGATCCGAAATAGCCGTATCCGCCGTCCGGGATATCATAACATCCTTTATCATGATTCGGGATGTCATCATAAAGCCAATCACAGACGCTCAGGTCGTTAAATACTTTGAACCCGGAAAATCCCGGGAAACTTGTAGTAGCACAGGGTTTAGCGGAACCATAGTCCCCAAACCCCACGTCCTGCTGACAATTACCCGCAATAAAATCCGACACCTCAAATATCTCCATGCAGGCATACGGCTTTTCATAAACCTTTTTCATAGATTCAACCTGCCTTTCTAAAACCAGCTGCCAAGCCAGCTCTGAATTTTTTCTCCGATATAATTCACCGTATTTTTTATGCCATTCACCAGATTCTGCCAGGGATTCTGCCATTCCGGTTCCGCAGGCTGCTCCGGCTCCTGAGGCTGTTCCGGCTCATCCACCGTGCTGTCATCTGTCAGGGCAGCTCTGGAGGCGGCCAGTGTCCGGATTACAGCTGCCGAGCTCTCATCTACCGTGAAAGTGCTGCGTCCCTCTCCGAAATACGTCACTTTCAGATTCGTAAGGGAAAGGATTGCACCGTTATCCCCTGTATTGGTGATCACCACGATACCCTCCTGAGAACCGTCGCCGCTGGTGGTCAGGCTCAGAGTCTGTGTAATATCGTAATACATATCGGAAGCAGAGGTAAGCGTCCTGCTCTGCTGTGTAGTCTCGTTGCTTCCTACCATCAGGGATACATCGCCGTTTACCGCTTTTGCTCCCAGCTGTACCGTACGCATTCCCGCACCCACATGAAGTTTGAATCCCACGGAATGACCCGGTTTCAGATAAACCTCATTGTTCGGTCCCTGAGACTCATATACAGAAGAACCATTGTCATTTCCATCTGTGTAGAGGATGCCGTCGGCAGTTCCCTCTTTATAGCTTTCCGCATCCAGAAGGATATTTCTCAGCTCTGTAATCTCCGCATTCGCTTCTCTGTCTGTACGGTACTGATCCTGTGCCTCCTCTGCGTCAGCACCGTTGGGATCGATGGGATTGTAGATCCGGATGCCGTCAAGATAGAAGTTTGTACTGTCTCCTGCATTGGAAACCGTGATGGTTACCGTATAGGTTCCATATTTATCAAATCTTGCCTGATAAACCGGAATCTGATACAGAGTTCCACTCTGGTACTTCAGATCCAGCATCTTGCGCTGTACATAGGCTCCGGATTCATCCTGTACTGCGACTGCGATCATGGCAGATGCATTGTCTGTCCTGCTGATCAGGTCAAAGCCTGTCCCCTTGAAGGTAAAGCTTGCCGTGGCATTTGTATCCCCGTCAGCGGTCACCATCATAGCAGAACCTGCACTCAGCTTATCATTCTCCGCGTAGCTGCTGTCATTTCCGTACGGATGTCTGTCTTCTGCCACACTTCCGTTATCCTGATACTTGGAACCTGCGGTTCCTTCCTGCACTTCTTCCCAATCGCCGCTGTAAATAATTCCATTTGTGCCGTCCGCATCTTCCGTGCTGCCAAAGTTATCTTCATAGTATACCGTAGTTGCCGGAATTACGCTGACTGTCTGATATTTGTACTGCGTCTCAGTCTGGCCGTCTTCCGTTCCCATAGTAATGCTCGCGGAATACAGGAAGCGGTCGATACTGTCCATATATTTGGTCGGCTCATACACTACCACTCCGTCTTCTACAGTTGCAGTTCCGTTTGTTGCCTCCACGGATGCTCCGAATCCCGCTGCCAGCTCCGGGGTTTTGTCATCTTCGAAATTGAAGTCATATCCCAGCGCGTCTTCCTTTGCCACACTGTTCAGCACAGCATTCTGCAGCAGGTCGTTTTCCATAACGTCGATCTTAACTTTCTTGCCGTAGTCAAGGACAATAGAATCCGGGATCAGGGTAGTTCTGTTCAGTACGCCGAAAGCTACCCATGTGCTGGTGCACTGCGGGTCATTATTTCCATACTTTGTACTGTCCGCGCTGCCCTCCGGCACTGTTCCCGCAGCGCTCATGCTTCCGTTTCCGCTGCTCACGGCGTGAGCTGTAAATGTAGCGTCCGGTATATGTAAGGTATAGCCGTCCGGAACATAGTCCTCTGCTTTCAGAGATGCGTCAATCTCTGTCTGGCTGTTCCAGTTGAACCGCTCCGTCTGCGGGGAAACTACTTTTACACGCTCCTCGAACGGAATCACGGTTCCCGCTGAGTTCACCGGCTGTCCCTGCTCGTTGACCAGATAAAATTCATAGGTAACTGTGGCAGCTCCCCATGGAAGCACCGGTCTCTCAAACGTTCTCTGGGCGTCATGTCCGAGATAGTTTACATAATCAAGAACCGCACGCTCATTTGTCGGATAAATGCCGTCGCCACGTTCTCCGGTCATGGAGCCTTTCAGGTATACATAGTAGCTCAGCACGATTTCCGTATCATTGATGTCCCCGATATTCCAGGTGAAGGTTTCTGTTTTATTGTCTCCCCATCCTGATACATCATAGGAGAAATACTGCGCGGCAAAGCTTCCATTATTATCAACCGTGAGCTGTCCTTTGACAGATGATGTAGCTGTAGCGCCGTCGTTTTCAAAGGTAACAGTCTCGATGACTGTCGGCTCTCCGGTACGGCTGCCGTTCTCATCCAGCTCGTAGCTCTTCACTTCGATCACCGGTGTGGTGTCAAAGCCCTGGGAAGTCGTCTTCTGCAGTGTGTAGGCGCTTCCGATCTCGTCTGTTACCACCGCTTCTGTTCCGGCTTTGCGGAGGCTGGAGCCGATGGACTCGAAAGCTTCCTGAAGATCCTGACCGTTGGATGCATTGATATAATGGTTATCATCCGTTGCGATTTTTTTCAGGATATTCTGACATTCTTGTGCAGAAAATTCTACACCCTCATATGGTTCATTTCCCTCGTCCATCGCAAAACCAATGGTATATACTGTCACACCCTGATTCTTTACGGCTTCTGCCGTACTTAAATCATAATTATTGACCTGCTGTCTGAATGTACTGCTATTACTTCCTGGAACGGTATAACCATTATATTTACTAGGCGCGCCGTCTGTCATGAATACTACATACTTTTCTCTGGTATCTAATGCATGATCCAGTACGTCATCCGCGCCGCTGAAAGCGAAATCATAGTCTGTTCCTGAATTTGTCTCTAATCTGTCAATTGTATCCAGAATATTCTGCTTTGCATTGGCATTTTTCAGTTCATACTGGATATCATTTCCTGTTCCGTCATACTCTCCACTATCAAACCAGCCACTTCCCTCACGAAAACCTGAAAATGTTACAAGTCCCAATCGATTGTTTGATTGTGTCCCGTCTGCATTTGGCGCAAACACATAGTTTTCTACAAAGTTTTTTGCCGCAGCTTTTGCGTCTGTCAATTTATTGTCATCATCCATACTCGTGGAAACATCCAGCACAAGGACAATATCCACGCCCTGTTTCATGGGAACGCCGGTAACTCCCAGTTCTACCTGCGCTACTCCGTTTTCACGGAAGTTGTCGGCTGTGGCTGTCTTTGTGGTACGCACAGAACCCTGGTTCGGGTACTGCGGATAGTCGCCGCCTTCCGCCTCGTCAGAATACAGCGGATCATCCGCTTTTCCCGGATTGACCGGCGGGACGTCCGAACCGTCGTGTTTCTGGTAGAATGTGAAATTACTGTTGAAACTTCTGCTTACGCTCCAGCCGTAATTCGAATAGGAAAGGTACCGGTTCCTACCACCAACATATGCTCTAATCATGTTATCATCGTTAACAACAAAATTAGTTCCGCCATAATTACTGCTGAGAGATACTGAATAATTGCCATAGTATTCTGTCGCTTTCAGCGTCTGTCCGTTGATCTGGATGCTGTTGTTATTGACTGTCCACAGGACATTATTTTCCTCTGCCGTAAGATCAATCTCTCTGCCGGACGGGTAAACCTGCGTGGCCGTCACAGAAGTTCCGTTTGCCGTCAGAGCGTAATAACTGCTGCCGCCATAGTAGCCGATTACACGATATACAATCAGGTACTCCTCCCCGGCTGTCACACGGTCCACCTGTTCATAAGTGGCTGGGGTTACCGCTCTCGGCTCTGCCTGAAGGGCATTGCTGCCCGCGGACGGAAGCTCCGCGCCATTGTCCTCAGCGGGAATCTCTGCCCCGTTCTGGACTTCCGCTGTTTCTTCCGGCCCATTTGCTTCCTCTGTTATTTCATCCGGCATGGCTGCTTCCTCTGTGGGCTCAGACTGGGATGGCTCCTCCTCTGAGCCGGATGAATCAGCAGCTGCTTCATCCGGCGTGTATGAATCGTCATCCGCAGATATCTCTGTGTTCTGATTCATACCTGCCGCCTGCGCGTTCAGCGGCTGCATGGGTACCGCGCCGATGATCATCATCAGAGCCAGCACCAGGGCTAATAGTTTCTTAGCGCTTTTCATTCTTTGCTCCTCCTGTTTATTTTTTATTCTTGAATGGCTTTCACCATAAGAACCGTACTGTTGTCCGCTGAAAAATGTTTCGTTTGAACCTCTCTGCTTTCGCCGGCCCCCACATTTTCAAAGGTACAGCTGTAAGCAATTCCTCCCAGATAGCAGTCCTCACTCAGTCTGTTTTTGTATCTCACAGACACAGTTCCCAGGGGGGTATCTGTCAGATTCTTAAGGGTAAGAGTCCCTTCCGCCGCAGTAACAGAAACCTGGTCTTCCATCAGCGGCATTTCCTCCGCCCTGGCGTACAGCTTGTCCGCAAATGTCAGCGTATCCTCCGCCTGAAAAGCTCTCCGGTTCTGTTCCAGAACCAATGCTGACTCTCCCGCCGGCAGCGCGGAAATATGAAACTCCGCTTCGCTGCCGTCGCCGGTGAGAAAGCGGATCTCCGCGTACTCCACATCTGTATCTGAATTGTTTTTTACAACGGCAGCCAGCACATTCGCTACCGGCTCATCTGTCCCGTCTTCCACAAATGGACCTGTGTACTGGCCGATTCCTTCTATTAAAATAGGCGTATCAGCCACCTGAAAAGGAAGGGAAACGCCGCAGACAATGGGCTCTCCATCCGGCTCCGTTCCGTTGATATAGCCAGGCAGATGATATACGTCTGTACCGCTGCCGTTCCCGGCGGCATCCGCCGCGCCTGCTCCCCCTGCGGAAGATGTATTGACTGCTTTTTCTTCCGGCATATCTGACTGCCCTTTTTGTACTGTTTCCCCCTTTTCTTCCGATGCGGGAGTTAATATAACTGCCGCGATAAATACTGCCAGCAGGATCAAACATATAAGAAGAATCTTTCTTTTCTTTTTTTTATGTTTTTTTTCACTTTTCATTTTGTTTACCCCTTATGCGCTGCCGCCGTACAGATGTCCGCTAAATCCAAATTTACCTGGATCCGCTTCCTGGCTGCTGCATGTTTTTGGAATCTTAATAATTATACCACTTGAGAATTTTACTGCCTCATACAAAAGTATTAGAAATTATCCTATTTTTTATTTTGTGTCTGGGCGCTCAGGCTGATTTCACTATTTTTATGTTTTACTGTCCAATTCGGATGATTTGAAGTAAGGTTAATATGGGTAATTATACAGTTTAAAGATTTAGAGGAGGTATTACATGAAAGCTACATTAATTTATGAAATCTGCCAGCAGATGAACGGCCACCTGACCGCCGCTCAAGCTAAACAGCTGGAAAGAACCCTGCAGCGAGTGTTCCGTCAATTTAATATTCCTGATTATTCAGAGCAGATTTCCGACCAGGACCAGCATGCCAATGCACGGCTGCTGAATCTTTTTCTGGCCGCGAAAAAAATTGAGGGCTGCTCAGAAAACACCATTAAGTATTACTCCGCCACCCTGCTCAATATGATCAATTTTATTCAGAAAAAAATCTGTGAAATAGAAACCGATGATATTCGTTTTTACCTGGCGCGTTATCAGGAAATCCATCAATCTAGCAAAGTCACAGTTGACAATATCCGGCGTATCATGTCTTCTTTCTTTTCCTGGCTGGAGGATGAGGACTATATTATGAAGAGTCCCGTCCGCCGGATCCATAAAGTCAAGACAACTCAGCTGGTAAAGGAAACTCTTACCGATGAAAATCTGGAATGTCTGCGGGATCGGTGCGGGCATCCCCGGGATCTCGCCATGATAGATCTTCTGATTTCCACCGGAGTCCGGGTAGGCGAATTGGTAAATCTCAACCGTTCTGATATCAATTTTACCGAAAGAGAATGCATCGTTCTGGGGAAAGGAGATAAGGAACGCCGCGTCTATTTTGACGCCAAGACCAAAGTCCATCTTCAGCAGTATCTGGCAACCCGCCGTGATGAAAATCCGGCCCTTTTTGTCAGCCTGCATACACCCTGGCAACGCCTTTCTGTTTCCGGTGTAGAACGTTTTCTCACACGGCTGGGAACCGCCTCCCGGGTAAGGCACGTACATCCTCATAAATTCCGCCGGACTATGGCTACTATGGCAATCGAAAAGGGCATGCCCATTGAACAGCTTCAGAAGCTGCTGGGGCATACCCAGATCAATACAACGCTGCACTACGCGCTTGTAAATGAGACGAACGTAAAACTCTCGCATCGAAAATACATCTGTTAATTTTTATTCATTAATTTGTATATATATTCATTTTCACCAATAATATGTGGTTTTTGTGCGCTTTTTTTGAATTTATATACTGTTCCAAGAGCAAATAAATCGAAATTTAGCTGATTTGTTCACTCCTTTTTATCACACAATGGTGTACTTTATCCTTCTTGTCATAACTTATTCCCACCATCAGCAGTCTCCCTGTCTTTGCATACTCTTTCAATGCTCCTGTATATTTTCGTTCCTTTATCTGGGCGATTGCTCCATCAGCATCCTGATCCCATTTCAATTCTACAAGCATTGCCGGATAATCCGAATGCCGGTGCGGAATAAACGCAATATCCGTGAATCCTTTTCCGGATGGAAATTCCCGTATCAGCTGATAATGTCTTCTTGCGCTGTAATATGCGATCGTAATCACACAACTCAGGGAAAGTTCATTGTGATAAGCAAGGACAGACGCATTGGCTATGTGGGCTTCATCAATTTTTTGCGCTACCGTTTCCGCGTCCCCAGCCAGTGTTGCCTGCAGAAGCTCTTCCGAATCATGAAGCGTTGCGGCAATTTCCGCCCAGTTCCCATCCTCGATGGCATTTTCAAATTCATCCGCCACTTCCTGATTGGGTATAAATACCTCTGCTTTCTCAGGATCATAGGCAAGATATCCCAGATGTACCAGCAGTGTCAGGACGTCATCTCTGCTGTTGATCTCTGTCAGATCATTCTGGAAACGGCGCGTATTGACTCTGCATTTTCCGCCTCCGAGCATCGTGAGGATACTTCTCTTCAGCCCGTCAAAATCCATTTCTATATAAGTTTTCAGGTCTTCGTATGTCTCTGTCTCCGTCCAGTAATTGCCAAATTCCCTATTGTTCATCGCTTCTACCACGGAATTGGGGCTGTACACAGACGAGACGCCGCTGAAGCAGTATCCGTCATACCACCGCCTGGTCTCCTCAAAGTCCATCCCGTACCTTTCACACAGCTTCTGTACTTCCGGCTCTGTAAATCCCACATACTCAGCGAGCACTTTAGGCCTTACCATGGTATATTCCTTGAAATTGTTTAATGCCGACTGCGTGCCGTATTTTTTGATCGGAAGAATACCGGTAAGATAGGCAAGACTGATAAAGCGCTGTGCCGGTCCTCCTTTAAACAAGCCCCGAAGCAATTCTATATAATTTTCCTGTGATTTCTTATCCATTTTATCTTCACGGAACAAGCAGTCCCACTCATCTATGATAATGACAAACCGGGCGCCTGTCTGTTCGTTTACTTCCGCAAGAGCAACCGGCAGGGACTTTTCATCTGGAGCGATGCAGTCCGGATATCTTTCACGCACTTCCCGGATCACAGCATCCTGAAGCATCGGAACCACCAGTTCCGCCTTTCCAGCATTTACCCGGAACCAGGAAATATCCAGGCAAATAACATCCGAATGATTCATGCGCTTCTCATATTCTTCTGTTTCAGCAATTTTGAGTCCGTCAAACAGAGCATGCGAATCACAGGTTCTGTCATAATAAGCCGCCAGCATCTTCACAGCCATGGACTTTCCGAAGCGGCGCGGACGGCTGACACAGATAAATTTATCCTCTGTCTCGATCACACTATTTGTAAACGCTAAAAGCCCTGTCTTATCTACATAAATTTTGGAATTTACAGACTCCTGAAACGCTTCATTGCCCGGATTTAAGTAGATTCCCATAGAAAAGCCTCCCTTCCGAATGTAGTTTCATTTTACTACATCCGAAAGGGAGGCACAAGGTCAGTATTCTGTTATCTCCCGGCTATTCGCCGGACAGATCTTATTATTATCCTCTGAACAGGGAACCAAAGAATCCTGTCACGGCGTCCACCACTGTATTCCAGGCATTCTTCACGGCGTTTCCGATTTTCTCAAAGAAGCTGCCGCCGTTGTCGTCAGTATCCTCATCCGGCGCTTCCTCCTCCGCTTTCTCCGCTTGGAGTTCCACGGTCTCGGATTCACCGTATGCCACTTCCACATCGGAAGCTTCCCCGGTCAGTTCATAGCCTTCCGGCAAAATGCCCTCGGCTGCCGCCTGAATGTCGGCTGCTGTGAAGGTATGTGTCTTGCCTGCCGTGCCGTTTGCCGTCAGGGCTGTGGAAGCAAGCTCGCTTCCGGCAGCGTCGGTCAGGATGATGTTGGCTGTGGCATCGGCTTTTGCAGCTTCCGGAGTGTCCGGTGTTTCCTCTGCAGTAAAGCCGAGGCTCATAAGAGCCGGCATCAGATCCGCCTCGGTAAGGGCTGCAAATGTACCGGCACCGCCAAGCACTTTCACCTTGGTGATAGCAAGGATACCGCCGCTGTTATTCGTAATAGTCACGCTGCTGCCTTTTACTTTATAATACATATCCGTACTGGAAGTCAGCTCTGCTTCATTGTCATTCACAGTGTAGTTTACATCTGCGTTCAATGCTTTCAAGCCAACCTGCGCACTGCCATCCACCTTGAACACAACGCTTTCGCCGGCTCTTAAGTACAGCTCATTCTTCGGGCCATTGTCCAGCAGATCCTGGACATCTCCATCCTTATAAGAAGAGGAAAGAACGACTGCGCCTGCAGTTGATCCTGCTGTGGAGTATATCTGGGAAAGAGTATTCTTGGCAATCTGTTCCGCATACTGACTTTCAGATGGTTCAACCTTCAGCGCCGCCAGCACCTGATCACGAAGTTCCACATAAGTGGGATTTGCTTCTCCGTCCGATGCATAAGCCGGCCTGTCGCCCTCCAGGGTGCCGTAGACACGGTATCCGTCGATGCTGACTGTATCGCTCTCATCCTCAGCCGTCGTCTTCATGTGGGTCAGTTTTACAGTATAACTGTCTCTTGTTCCAAGATCCAGGCTGATCACCGGCACGTTGTATCCATTCACTGCCTGTCCCTCTGTAGCACCTGTGGTACCGTCTTTCAGCGCGGTCTCTACCTGGACAACTTTTACAATGCTGCCTGCGTCATTGGTCACGGTAGCAAACAGGCGTCCGGAATCCTGCGTGCTGTTTGTGTAAATGTCGATGCCCGTTCCGGTAAATGTAAGCTCCGCGGAATCACCGTAAGCGCTGCTTACCGCCTGGGTGCCGTTGCTGGCGCCATTAGACTCATCCGCGTACTTCGCATCATACCCGTACTGGTTGGCGTTCTCCGCCCCTGGCGCCGCGGTCTGCTGTGTGCCGCTGCCCTTGGAATAGCCGGTCCATCCATCGGAGTAGTTTGCAAAGCCCTCCTCATAATATACGTTGGTAGCCGGAACAAATCCTACGCTGAACCGCTGAGTGTTACCGCTGTAATTTACCCGCACCGTAACCGCATCGATTCCTGTCAGGATCTCGGACGGTGTGTAGGTGATAGTCTTTGTGCTGCCATCGTAAGAAATCTTGTCCGAGCTTGACGTCACACTCTGTACCTGATCTGCATTGTCTACCAGGTCGCTGACCGGAACCTGTACCGGCAGGCCGAAGTCTACGATATATCTTACGTTCAGCGCTTCCGCGTTCAGGGTATAGTGCAGGGTCAGAGTCTTGCCGTCCTCGGAAAGATCCGCTCCCGAGTACTGGTACAATCCGCTCCGGTACTGAGGATCTACATCCATAACCGTGATGTCTTTATTAAAGGTCTGATTTACACCGGAACTGTTGGTGATATAGGCATCATCATCCAGCGTAAAGGATCCGCCTGTCTGGGGCACGTCTGAATCCTGCTTCAGTCCGTTGAAGAAGTTGATCTCATTGGATCCTTCATATCTTACAACCACCGGCATGGTATTGATCAGGGCGCCGCTGTTGCTGTCGTCCACCCAGTTGACAGTCAGGTTGTTGTCATTCTGTACCGGCTCCAGGTAGATCAGGACCAGCTTGGCTGTGTTCTTTCCGGTAAAGACAATATTGGAAGCCTTGCCGTTTACCATCGGCTCCGTTCCCATATCCTTATTCCAGACTTCCGTCTCGTCATACCAGTAGCTTCCGGAATCTGTCTGTGTCTTTTCCCAGTTGATCGAATCACTTGCATTCCATGTATTCGAGTTCGTGTTTCTATCCCTTGCACCATCTGTCACTGTAATCTTGGACACTTCATACTCGCTGTTGTTCAGCGGAGCAATGATACCGATATCACGACCTGCCCAGTAGTTGAAAATGGTTGTGGAACGAGCGTACATATCCCTTTCAGCCGGAGAGACTGTATTATCCGGATATACTACAGCCACAGTAAGGGCCACCTGGCCCTGGCCGCTGCTGGTATCAGGAGTCTGTCCATCCGTGGCATAGCCCCAGTCTTTCATAGCTGTGGTGACCTCTGTTGTGATGGTGGTATGCCGCATGTAATAAGCTACCGCCTGGTCTCCGGACATAAAGTAATGCCATAAGCCATCCTCTGTCATGTACTGCCATGCATTATTGTGCCAGCGCACCCGGGTAAAGGCAGTTCCATCTGCTGTCTCGTCATCCCCGCTGTCGCCGCTCTGGTGATTCTGGGAATCCAGGCGCATGGCCTGCCAGAAGTGCAGTTCTACCCAGCCGTCATAATTGGAGTAGGCCGTCTCCGGAACCTGGTCTGCAATGGCTACGCCTTCCGTACCGGAAGCCTCCTGTCTGCTGATGTTCGTAGAACTGGGTGAGTTTGTATTTTCCTGCTCATGTACACCGCTGTTGGTGATCCAGTATTCTACGGTCAGGTTATTGCCAGTCAGAGCCCCTGAAGGCGCCTGGTCTGTAACTACGATCTGATACTCTGTATCACCAATGGTCACAGAAGTTGTGCCTTCGGACACGCCGGAGATGGTGATCTCTGTGTTAATTCCGGCTTCCGTCTCCACCTTATGGAAGAGGTAGAGGTTGGAAGAGGAGTCGGACGCACTGAAGCTTCGATTTCTATACCTGACATAACTATTTGTAGTATATGTTTCAAACCATCCATCTTCTGAAACACTTCTTGAAATCGTCACAGAAGAATTTCCATTAATCGTAACTGCCTGTGCGGAATTCTGGTTTGTCTCAAGTGAATAGTTCCAACCACTCCAAAATCCTCTTTCCGCCGCCGGATACAGATACCTTCCATTGCTGTCCTGCAGGCTGTAGCCATTTCCGTTCTGCACCAGTGTAAATACCGTGCCACTGGGCGCGCTCTCGATCTTCCCGTCCGAGATGCTGACCTGAGAAGCTCCGCCGCCGGATGTCAGGGCGTACTGGGAACCGCTGTTTCCGCTGACGATCAGGTACTGTTCGCCGGGAACGATCCCCGCGGCTCCGTTAGTCACAAGCTGCCAGTTATTCTCAGCTACAGACTCTTTTGCCTGTACATCTACCGTGGCGATCCCTGTATCAAGTGCACTGTCGTCAACACTACCTGTGAGATCCACACCGGGAACCGTAATGGTGGTGCTGCTTCCAGCATTGACTTCCACACGCTGTGTATTTTCCGCCGCTTTCGCAGCCTCTGCCAGCACCTGCACAGAGAAATGGGGTGCTGTGTATGTATACTTGCCATCCGCATAAGCGCCGCTTACTTCCACATAACTTCCATCCGCCTCCTGCACATAGGCGTGGAGCAGGGAGGTATC
>DXCD01000118.1 GCA_019116185.1 Candidatus Mediterraneibacter stercorigallinarum | reverse complement strand
GAAATCAATGCATCTAATATTCTTGTGACAGATGATGAGATAAAGGAGGCGTATGACGCGGTAGATCCCGGGCTGATCGAAGTGATCAGAAAGGCGCTCGTCAATATCCGTTCTTATCATGAGAAACAGATGCAGTACAGCTGGTTCGACAGCAGACCGGATGGTACGATCCTCGGACAGAAGGTGACCGCTCTTGCCAGAGTGGGCGTCTATGTGCCTGGCGGAAAAGCTGCCTATCCTTCTTCTGTCCTCATGAACATCATGCCTGCCAAGGTGGCAGGAGTGGAGGAGATCATTATGGTAACGCCCCCGGGAAAGGACGGGAAGGTGACGCCCACTACACTGGTAGCGGCGAAGGAAGCCGGAGCGGACAAAGTGTACAAGGCAGGCGGGGCCCAGGCGGTTGCCGCTCTTGCGTACGGCACGCAAAGCATCCCGAAAGTGGATAAGATCGTGGGCCCGGGCAACATTTACGTAGCTCTGGCGAAAAAGGCTGTGTACGGTCATGTCAGCATTGATTCGATCGCAGGCCCCAGCGAGATCCTTGTCCTTGCGGACGAGACTGCGGATCCCCGCTATGTGGCAGCGGATCTGCTCTCACAGGCAGAGCACGACGAGCTTGCCAGCGCGATCCTTGTGACCACGAGCATGGAGCTCGCAGAGAAGGTATCAGACTGGACGGACACCTTTGTCAGGGAACTGTCCAGGGGAGAGATCATACAGAAATCACTGGATAACTACGGACATATCCTTGTGGCAGAGAATATGGAAGACGCCATTGACGCGGCAAATGAGATCGCGTCCGAGCATCTGGAGATCATGACGGAAAATCCATTTGAGGTGATGACAAAGATCCGGAACGCGGGCGCTATCTTTATTGGGAAATACTCCAGCGAACCTCTCGGAGATTATTTCGCAGGTCCGAACCACGTCCTGCCGACCAACGGCACGGCGAAGTTCTTTTCCCCGCTGTCTGTTGATGATTTTATCAAGAAGTCAAGCATCATATCCTATTCGCGGGATGCTCTTGAGAAGATCCACACAGATATCGAACAGTTTGCAGAGGCAGAGTATCTGACTGCCCACGCGAATTCGATCAAAGTGCGTTTTGACGGCAAAGACGAATAGGAGGTAAGAAGAGATGGAACGGCGGATCGGAAGCTGTATAAGAAAGACAAAGGAAACAGATATCAGCCTTACGATCAATCTTGACGGACAGGGCTGTAATAAGATTGATACAGGTATCCCGTTTTTTGATCATATGCTGGACGGGTTTGCGCGCCACGGGCTCTTTGACCTGGATGTAAAGGTGAAGGGCGATATTGAGGTGGACAGCCATCACACCATAGAGGATGTGGGTATTGTCCTGGGAAAAGCGATCGCAGACGCCCTTGGAGATAAAGCGGGGATCAAACGCTACGGCTATTTTATCCTTCCCATGGACGAGACGCTGGCCCTGTGCGCGGTTGACCTCTCAGGACGGCCGTATTTAAAATATCAGGCGGACTTTACCGTGCCCAGGCTCGGGACAATGGATACGGAGATGGTGCGCGAGTTTTTCTATGCCGTCTCATACAGCGCGGCTATGAACCTGCATGTAAAGATCCTGGAAGACGGGAATAATCATCATATGGCAGAAGCATTGTTCAAGGCATTCGGGAAGGCGCTTGACATGGCAGTGTCCATGGAACCGCGGATCACAGAAGTATGGTCCACAAAGGGGACTCTCTGAGCACCGTACAGGCCGGAATCCTGTATTTTTCCTGAACATGCAGACAGAGAAGGAACGGATAAAAAAGGAGAATAAATACATGAGTTATAAAAGACTGACCCCGTGTATCTTTATTGACGGCGGAAAGGCAGTAAAATGGTTCGACGACCGGACAATCGTGTCAGACGACGTCATTGAGCTGGCAAAACAGTACAGCGAGAAAGGCGCGGACGAGCTGATCGTGTTCGACCTCTCCAATACGGACGAAGAACATGACGAATCCATCGATCTGATCAAAAAGATCAACCGCGTTATCAGCATCCCCATGATCGCAGGGGGAAATATCAGAAGGACAGAAGACGTGAAGAAACTCCTCTATGCCGGGGCAAAGCGCGCGGTGCTGAACTTTTCAAAACCGCTTTCCATGGATTTGATCGAGGAAGTATCCAAGCGGTTCGGAAAGGAAAGGATCGCGGTCTCCCTGAATGATTTTGACGCGCTGTTCAAACAGCAGCACCTGATCGAGGAGTACAGCACGGAGATCGTATTCATGCACAGGCTTGACCTGAACTCTGTTATCAACGTAACAGACGTGCCCTGCGTTGTGCTCACGGATACAATGGAACAGAAAGAAATCCTGCGCATCCTGAAATCGGACGGCGTCAAGGGCGTATCAGGAATGTTTATCAGCAGCCTGAACATGGATTTCAATGAGTTCAAAGAAATCTGCGCAGACGCGGGCATACAGATGACCTCTTTTGAGAGCGTGATGGAGTTCTCTGAATTCAAACTCAACGAGAACGGTCTGATTCCGGTCATCGTGCAGGATTACAAGACAAATGAAGTGCTGATGATGGCATACATGAACGAGGAGGCGTTCGACCATACAGTCAAGACCGGACGGATGACTTATTACAGCCGAAGCAGGCAGTGCCAGTGGGTGAAAGGAGAGACTTCCGGACACTACCAGTATGTCAGATCCCTTGCCGTGGACTGCGACAGGGATACGATCCTTGCCAAGGTAGAGCAGGTCGGCGCGGCGTGCCACACCGGAAACCGCTCCTGCTTCTACACCACGATCGTGGGAACTGACCATGACGCGAAGAACCCTCTTCAGGTATTTGAGAGCGTGTATAATACGATCCTTGACCGCCGGCAGAATCCTAAGGAAGGATCTTATACCAATTATCTATTTGAGAAAGGTCTGGACAAGATCCTGAAGAAAGTAGGGGAAGAGGCCACAGAGATCGTGATCGCGGCGAAGAACCCCAATCCGGAAGAGATCAAATATGAAATCTCTGACTTCCTTTATCACGCAATGGTGCTCATGGTCGAGCGCGGCGTGACCTGGGAGGATATTACAGGAGAACTGGCGGACAGATAGACCAGAGCATATAAAATAGAGAAAGACGGCAGACACGTCTGCCGGTTCTAATAAAAAAGACAGGGACATAGGATATTATAACTGATAATATCTTAAGGACCTGTCTTTTATGAATGATTCGGAAATGCGCCGCAGAGAACTTCTTCAGCAGACCCGCCGTCTGTACGATGAGCGCCGGGACATCCCTGCTGTCCATCCCAGATACGGGCGGCTCTATCATAATCTGTACAGCAGTACAGAGGAGCAGCAGAAAGAACAGACAGGCGGCAGCTTCTATCTCCGTCTTGTGATCGGCATCCTGTGCTTTATCTGCTTTGTATACATGGACCAGAGCAACGCAGGCGTGGCTGAGGTGAACAGCACATCCATTGTAAATCAGATCGAAAAGGATCTGGATATGGATACAGTGATGGAAGTCTGGAATAACCTGTAAATCTGTGTCAGCCCTCCTTCGCAGGGCGTACAGCCAGATCAGAGACATCCATATGGGTGATGTTCCGTAAGTATAAATTGATTCTTCCGATAGGAAATGAGACCGTCCTTCCGCATTTTGGACAGCTCGTTAGACAGGGCGCTGCGGTCTACGCCAAGATAATCGGCAAGCTGCTGTCTGGAAAAAGGAATGGTAAACTGGTTGCTGCCATTCTGAATGACCTGTTCCGAAAAATAGGACAATAAACGGCTGCGGATCGAACGGGACGCTGTGTGTATCATCCGGGCAGAGAGGTTTAAGTTCTTGCGAGCCATGATCTGAAGCAGGTTATGGATCGTTCTGCGGTGGAACGGGCAGGAAGCGGAGCAGGTCTCAGTCAGGCGAAGAAACGGCAGGAACAGGACTTCTACCGGTTCGGCGGCTGCGACATCCACCAGTAATTCCTGACCGGGGAGCGCTGCGTAAGATTCCGCGAACAGTTCCCCGGGACCGACATGACTAAAAATATTGCTGCTGCCCCAGTAATAATTTACAACGATATTTACACTGCCGCTCAGGACCAGCCCCATACTGGAGATGGATTCTCCGGCACGGCAGATTACCTCTCCTTTGTTAAAGCACTGCGTTTTTGCGTTCAGACAGGCAAGGACAGAGACAATCTCTTCTTCCCGCAGTCCGCGGAAAAGCATCGTATCAGAAAGAAACTTGACATTCATAAAAACTCTCCTAAAATGTTGTTATAACAACAGAAATATTAAGACGAATATAGTATATTTCCTTCAAGAGGTCAAGATACAGGAGGATATATGATGATACGAAAGATTATTACGATCAATGAGGAAAAGTGTAACGGATGTGGATTATGCGCCGACGCCTGTCACGAGGGAGCGATCGGCATGGTGGATGGAAAGGCAAGACTTTTGCGGGAAGACTACTGTGATGGATTAGGAGACTGCCTTCCAGCCTGCCCTGTCGGAGCGATTTCTTTTGAAGAGCGGGAGGCGCCTGCCTATGATGCGGACGCTGTTGCCGCGGCGAAATCTGCGAAAGAACAGCCTGTACCATGTGGATGCCCGGGAACCAATGTCAAGCAGTTCCAGAGAGAGCAGAAGACTTCTTCCGGTTCGGAAACTTTGACAGTGGACAGCCAGCTTGCTCAGTGGCCGGTACAGATCAAACTCATGCCGGTGACTGCACCTTATTTTCAGAATGCAGATCTTTTGATCGCAGCAGACTGTGCTGCTTATGCTTATGGAAATTTCCATAAGCACTTTATCAGGAAACGTATTACGCTGATCGGCTGTCCAAAGCTGGATGAGATAGACTATTCGGAAAAGCTGACCGCGATCATCCGTGAAAATGAGATCAAGAGCGTCACGATCGTCCGCATGGAAGTACCCTGCTGCGGAGGCTTGGAACACGCGGCGAAAGAGGCTCTGCGCGCCAGTGGGAAATTCATTCCCTGGCAGGTTGTGACGATCTCAACAGACGGGCGCATTCTGTGAGAGCGGTTGAAAATTGAAAAGAAAAGACAAAGCAGTATACAGAGGAGGTTCGATACCTCCTCTTGTTTTTCACAAACGGGACCAGTGACTAGAACTCTTTATTGTCTAAAATAGAAAGTCGGTGTAAAATAAGACGGACAAATGCAGTTAAGGAGGCAGAAGCAATGGATAACAAATACCGTAGAGATCATGAGATGGCATACTATGCAGATGCCAGTGTTATAGAAGAGCAGCTCGCCGCTAAAAAAGCGGTCCGGGAATATAATACAGTGATGCCGTTTGACCCTGAGAAAGGACTGGAGTGTCTTGACCGGGCAGGGATCGTACACGGGAAGAATGTATATTTTGAGCCGCCTTTCCACTGCGAGTACGGAACCCATATCGCCCTGGGGGAGAATTTCTATTCCAATACCGGGTGCGTCATGCTCGACGTTGCAAAAATCCGGATCGGAAACAACGTCATGTTCGGACCAAACGTGTCAATCTACACGGCAGGCCATCCGCTCCACCCAGACAGCAGGAACTCGGGATACGAGTACGGCATCCCTGTTACGATCGGAAATAACGTATGGATCGGGGGAAGCTGCGTTATCCTTCCCGGCGTCACGATCGGAGACAATGCAGTGATCGGAGCAGGGAGCGTTGTTACAAAGGATATTCCTGACAATGTATGCGCCGCGGGCAATCCATGCAGGGTGATCCGTGAGATCACGGAAGAGGACCGCCCTTACTATTATAAGAACCGCAGATTCGACGAGGAAGTATGGGAAAAGATAAAATAATATCTAAACGAAATCTATTTGCCATCTTCCCGGGAATCTTGTATAATCAACTGGTTTGATAAAGTTTGTTTGTTCAGAGGCAGAATTGTCAGAGGTAGATTATGAGAAAATTAGCTTTAAGTGATGAAATATTACTGAATATTGAAAAACCTGCCCGCTACATCGGCGGCGAGGTGAATTCCGTGATGAAAGATAAAGACAAGGTGGATATCCGCTTTGCCATGTGTTTTCCCGATGTATATGAGATTGGTATGTCCCATCTGGGTATCCAGATCCTGTATGATATGTTTAACCGCAGGGAGGACGTATGGTGCGAGCGGGTCTATTCGCCGTGGACGGATCTGGACAAAGTGATGAGGGAACACCAGATTCCCCTCTTTGCCCTGGAGTCCCAGGACCCGGTGCGGGAGTTTGATTTTCTCGGCATTACGATCCAGTATGAGATGTGTTATACGAATATCCTCCAGATCCTTGAGCTGAGCCAGCTTCCGCTCCATGCGTCAGAACGCACGGATGCAGATCCCATTGTCATCGGAGGAGGACCATGCTCGTACAATCCTGAGCCTCTCGCTGATTTCTTTGATATCTTCTATATCGGGGAGGGCGAGACTGTTTATGACGAACTGCTTGACGCATATAAAGAGTGGAAAAAATCCGGAAAGAGCCGGAGGGAGTTTTTGGAGAGTGCCGCTGAGATCGAAGGTCTCTATGTGCCTCAGTTCTATGATGCGGCCTATAATGAAGACGGAACACTTTTGTCTTTCACTCCTAATAATACGCATGCACCTGTAAGGATAAAGAAACAGGCTGTCATGGAAGTGACGGACAGCCCTTATCCCATGAAGCCTGTGGTCCCGTTTATCAAAGCGACCCAGGACAGAGTGGTGCTGGAGATCCAGCGCGGCTGTATCCGCGGCTGCCGTTTCTGCCAGGCGGGGATGATCTACCGCCCCACAAGAGAGCGGAATGTGGAAAAGCTCAAGGAATACGCCCGCACAATGCTGCAAAATACAGGGCACGAAGAGATATCATTAAGCTCATTGAGCTCCAGCGATTACTCAGAGCTCAAAGAGCTGGTGACATTTCTCATCGATGAGTTCAAAGACAAAGGGATCAATATTTCCCTTCCATCCCTGCGTATTGACGCGTTCTCACTTGATGTGATGAGCCGGGTCCAGGATATCCGGAAGAGCAGCCTTACATTTGCTCCGGAAGCGGGCTCTCAGCGAATGCGCAACGTGATCAACAAAGGTCTGACTGAGGAGGA
>DXCD01000015.1 GCA_019116185.1 Candidatus Mediterraneibacter stercorigallinarum | reverse complement strand
GTGCATAATACGACTGTTCGGGTATTTTCTTGCACTAACAAAGATTATATCATATTTTTTTCTTCCGTCAACTATTTTTCCTCAGAAAACTTATAAAACACGCAAAATCAGCACTTTTATCCGTTAATCTGTCCTTCCAGGACCTCTGCCGCCTTCGCCAGAGCATCCGGGATGCCTGCCGGATTCTTACCGCCTGCCTGTGCCATGTTCGGACGTCCGCCGCCGCCACCGCCGACGCAGCCCGCAATACCTTTCACCAGGTTGCCCGCGTGTGCTCCTTTCTTCATAGCCCCGTCTGTAGCGGTTGCCATAAGGCTCACTTTCCCGTCATTGCCGGACGCAAGCACAACAACGCCTTCGCCTAATTTCTCTTTGAGCTGGTCGCCCAGGTCACGCAGTCCGTTCATATCAACGCCGTCGATCTGCGCCGCGAGAAGCTTCACGCCTTTTACTTCTTTTACCTGATCCATCACATCGCCGGCAGCTTCCTGAGCCATTTTGCTCTTTAAGCTTTCGATCTCGCTGTGAAGAGATTTATTCTCTGTCATCATGTGGCTGATCTTGTCACCAAGGTTATCCGGCGTTGCTTTCAGCAGATGTGCTGCATTCTTTAATTTCTCTTCTACATCCGCATAGTACTTCATCAGGCCGTCAGAAGTCAGAGCCTCGATCCTGCGCACGCCTGCCGCTACACCGGTCTCGGAAATGATCTTGAACGCCATAATCTCAGATGTATTCTTCACATGAGTACCGCCGCAGAACTCAATAGAGAAATCACTCATATTGACCACGCGCACGATGTCGCCGTATTTCTCGCCGAATAATGCCTGTGCGCCGGTCTTCTTTGCCTCTTCGATAGGCATGTTCTTCACGCTAACCTGAAGTCCGTTTGAAATCTGCTCGTTTACGATATCTTCTACTTTCTTGAGCTCTTCTGCTGTCATTGCGGAGAAATGCGTAAAGTCAAAACGAAGCCTGTCTTCATTCACGCTGGATCCCGCCTGCTCAACATGTGTGCCGAGAACCGTGCGGAGCGCTTTCTGAAGAAGGTGGGTCGCGCTGTGGTTTCTGGCAGAGAGGGCGCGCTTCTTTGCGTTTACTTCAAGAGATACCTTGTCTCCTGCTTTGATCATGCCCTTTGTCATGACACCTACATGCCCGATTTTACCGCCCAACAGTTTGATGGTATCTTCGACCTTGAATTCTCCCTCAGAAGTACGGATAAATCCGGTATCCGCCTCCTGTCCGCCGCTTGTCGCATAGAACGGAGTTTCGTTTACAAATATTGTACCCTTCTGTCCTTCTGATAGTGCGTCTGCAAGTTCGTCCTCTGTGGTGAGTACAGTTACGTCAGACTCCCATGACAGATTGTCATATCCCACAAATGTGCTCGTCACACTCGGATCAATGGACTCATATACCGTCACGTCAGCACCCATGTAGTTCGTCACTTCACGGGCATTTCTTGCTGTTGTCCTCTGGACTTCCATGGATGCCTTGAATCCTTCTTCATCCACATCCATTCCCTTTTCCTCCAGGATCTCCTTCGTCAGATCCAGAGGGAATCCATAAGTATCATAAAGGCGGAACGCGTCATCTCCGTTCAGAGTCTTCTCGCCTTTTGCTTCCATATCTGTGATCATATCAGAGAGGATGCCGAGCCCCTGGTCAATCGTCTTGTTAAACTGCTCTTCCTCTTTGGTAATCACCTTAAGGATGAACTCCTTCTTCTCTTCCAGTTCCGGATATCCGTCCTTGGATCCTTCGATCACGGTCTGAGCCAGCTCCGGAAGGAATCCTTTGTGGATGCCCAGCAGTCTTCCGTGACGGCAGGCGCGTCTCAGAAGACGGCGCAGGACATAGCCGCGTCCCTCGTTGGACGGCATGATACCGTCAGAGATCATGAATGTCACTGAGCGGATGTGGTCCGTGATCACGCGGATGGACACATCGTTGTTGTATTCCTTGCCATATTCCTTGCCAGCAAGCTCACACACATGGTCGCGGAGCGCTTTGATCGTATCCACGTCAAAAATAGAATCCACGTCCTGAACAACAGACGCCAGGCGCTCCAGTCCCATTCCTGTATCGATATTCTTCTGCTCCAGCTCTGTATAATGGCCGTTTCCGTCATTGTCGAACTGGGTGAACACGTCATTCCATATCTCCATGTAGCGGTCACAGTCACAGCCAACCGTGCAGTCCGGTTTTCCGCAGCCGTATTTTTCTCCCCTGTCATAATATACTTCAGAGCAGGGACCACACGGACCGGAGCCATGCTCCCAGAAATTGTCTTCTTTTCCGAATTTAAAGATCCTCTCCGCCGGGATGCCCATCTTCTTATTCCAGATCTCAAATGCCTCGTCATCGTCTACATACACGGACGGATACAGACGGTCCGGGTCCAGTCCCACCACGTCTGTCAGGAATTCCCATGTCCACTGGATCGCCTCTTCTTTGAAATAATCTCCGAAAGAAAAGTTCCCGAGCATCTCAAAAAATGTACCGTGGCGGGCAGTTTTTCCCACATTCTCAATATCGCCTGTACGAATACATTTCTGGCAGGTTGTCACGCGCTTTCTCGGCGGGATCTCCTGTCCTGTAAAATATGGTTTTAACGGTGCCATTCCCGAATTGATG
>DXCD01000117.1 GCA_019116185.1 Candidatus Mediterraneibacter stercorigallinarum | reverse complement strand
GACGGTTCGTCAATGCTTTCTTGCATTTTTTATTTTTGCATGGCGTATTTACAAGAAATGCCTCTTGCATTTTGAAATTTCTCACTTGAAATCATTCATTTTTTCGTTTTTATATTTATCTGCTTTCCCGTTTGGGATACTGTGTCCGTCTAAAAGATTTTTCCTCACCTTTCCGAGCTGTTCTGTCAGTTCCGCCGCTTCCTCTTCCCGGAACCCGGCGCATAATATTTCCTCCAGCTCTGCAAAGCCCTCCTGCACTTCCTCTGCCTTTTTTCTTCCTGCTCCTGTAAGGCTGATCTGATAAGAACGTCTGCAGCCGGGATCTCTCTCCCGCAGGATCAGCCCCTGTTTTTCCAGCTTATCCAGCGTTCTGGACATCGTCGTCACATCCAGCATACATGCGTCAGAGATTTCGCGCTGAGTAACAGAAGAATGCGAATCCAGAAATGCAAGAATCCTTGCCTGCCCCTGCCCGGGCGTCAAACCGATCCTGAGAAGAAATTCCTGCACTCTCTTTCTCTTGATCAGTTCGATCTGAAACAACACTTCCCGTAATTCCTGTTTTATATTTTCCTTCATCACTCTCAACCTCCGCTCATTCCAGCTCATACATCCCTGTATAGAGCTGATAATATCTTCCCCTTTGCCCGAGCAGCTCCTCATGGTCTCCGCGTTCAATGATCCTGCCGTTCTCCAGAACCATGATCGCTTTAGAATTTCGTACCGTGGACAGACGATGTGCAATTACAAATACGGTTCTTCCTTCCATGACCGCGTCCATCCCTTTCTCGATCAGCCGCTCTGTCCTTGTATCTACAGATGATGTCGCTTCGTCCAGAATCAGGACCGGAGGACGCGCCACTGCCGCCCGCGCGATCGCAAGAAGCTGGCGCTGTCCCTGGGAGAGATTGCTCCCGTCGCTGTACAGCATCGTCTGATATCCGTCCGGAAGCCTTCGGATAAATGAATCCGCATTGGCAAGCCTCGCCGCTTCTATTACTTCTCCATCCGAAGCGTTCAGATTGCCATAACGGATATTATCCATAATCGTGCCGGTAAACAGATGGGTGTCCTGTATGACCATGGCAAGAGAACGTCTGAGATCCTCTTTCTTTATCTTCCTGATGTCAATTCCGTCATACAAAATCCTGCCGCCCTGAATTTCATAAAAGCGGTTGATCAGATTGATAATCGTTGTCTTCCCCGCGCCGGTAGAGCCCACAAAAGCGATCTTCTGGCCCGGCCTGGCATACAGGCTGATCCCGTCCAGCACCTTTTTCTCAGGCACATATCCGAAGGTGACATTCTCAAATCTGACATCCCCTTTTAAAGAAGTCAGTTGCCCTGTCCCGTCCTTCCAGGCATACTCACATCCCTCCGCCTCTTCTTGAGGGCGCTCGGCAAGACTTCCATCTTCCCGCCGGGCAGCCCGCACAAGACGCACGGTGCCTTCATCCGTCTCCGGCTCTTCATGCATCATCTCAAAGATCCGCTCCGCCCCGGCAAGCGCGGACAAGATAAAATTCACCTGCTGAGTAAACTGGTTCAACGGCATGGCGCTCTGCCGCACATACACAAGATAGGCGGCCAGGCTTCCCAAATCCATCAGCCCCGCGATGGCGAGCAGCCCTCCTGCGCAGGCAGACACAGCGTAGTTTGCATAGGAGAGGGACACAATACTTGGGACCATCATTCCGGAATATCCCAGCGCTTTTGTGGACGCCCTTCGGAGCGCCTCGTTTTTCTCCCGGAAGACCTTCAGATCCTCCTCTTCATGATTAAACACCTTCTCCACCTTCTGCCCTGCCGTCATTTCTTCCACGAACCCATTGATATCTGCAAGAAACGCCTGCTGCCTGTCATAATATTCCTTGCTCCGCTTCCCGTTCCATTTAATAAAAGCGAACATGATACACAAAAACAGAATCACTATGAGAGACATATTTCCATTAAGAACCAACAGCATTACCACAGTACCCGCCAGGGTCAGAAAGCTCTGGATCACCATGGTAAAGCTGTTGTTCAGCGCCTCCTGCACGGTGTCTACATCATTGGTAAAACGGCTCATCAGTTCTCCGTGCGTATGCGCGTCAAAATATTCCAGGGGCAGTGTCTGGACATGGGCAAAAAGATCCCTTCGGATATCTGCCACAACCTTCTGGGATGTCTTCACCATCAGCCGGTTATAGGCGAATGTAGCCAGAGCCCCGCATAGATACATAATCCCCATTCCGCCCAGGACATACGCAAGCCCTTTTATATCTCCCGGCAGAATAAAATCATTGATCACCGGTTTGAGGAGATACGTGCCTGCCACGCCGGCCCCTGTGCTGACACAGACGAGCGCTGCCACGATAAAGAGAAGCCACTTGTGATATCCCATATAGTGAAAAAGTTCTCTGAGGGCTTTCTTTGTATTCTTCGGACGTTTGTATCCGGTATATTTTGCCATTACAGATCAGCTCCTTCCTTCTGGGATTCATAAATCTCCCGGTAGATCTTATTTCCGGCAAGCAGCTCCTCATGCGTCCCGACCCCCTGCACTCTCCCGTCATCCAGAACCACGATCTGGCCCGCATGCCGTACAGACGAGATTCTCTGGGCAATGATGATCTTCGTCATATGCGGAAGCCTCTCTGCCAGCCTCTCCCGGATATCGGCCTCTGTAGCTGTGTCCACGGCGCTGGTTGAGTCATCCAGGATCAGCACCTTCGGCTTTTTCAAAATAGCACGGGCAATACAGAGCCTCTGTTTCTGTCCTCCCGACACATTTACTCCTCCCTGTCCCATCTCCGTATCATAACCTTGTTCCAGCCGCCCGATAAATTCATCCGCCCCCGCGGTCCGGCAGGCTTCCTCGATCTCTTCCCGGGACGCGCTGCTGTCGCCCCAGAGCAGATTCTCCCGCAGAGTCCCTGAGAACAGGGTATTCTTCTGGAGCACAACCGCAACCGCATCCCGCAGATTCTTCAGCGGATATTCTTCTACCGGCCGGCCGTCGATCAACAGCTCGCCTGAAGTAATATCATAGAGGCGCGGTATGAGCTGTACGAGGGTCGTCTTTGCCGATCCGGTCTGCCCCACGATTCCCACAGTCTCCCCCGGCCTGATGTGGAGATTAATATCAGAAAGTACATATTCCGGCGCTTCTTTCTTATATTTAAAATATACATGCCGGAACTCAACCTCCCCTTTTGTGACCTCTATATCACGCGCTTTGTCTTCTGTAATATCAATCTCTTCATCCAGTACTTCCATAATACGCTTCCCGGAGGCAAGCGACCGGGTGAGCATAAGGAAAATATTAGATATCATCATCAATGAATTCAGAATCTGAAGCACATAGCTTAAAAAACCGGTCAGTTCTCCCACCTGCATGGCGCCCACGCGGATCATGCCTCCTCCGAACCATAAAATACTGATAATTGTACCGTACATGACGAACTGCATTGCCGCCATATTCGTCGTGGCAAGCTTAAACGCGCGCTCAGACTGTGTCTGGAGATTTGTGTTAACTTTTTCGAACTTATCTGTCTCGTACGCTCCTCTTACATATGCTTTTACTACCCGCACTGCTGTCAGATTCTCCTGGATAATCCGATTTACCAGGTCGATCGCGCCCTGCATCTTCGCATACATCGGGCGGACATTTTTTATTATCAGATACAGGCAGATCCCCAGCGTGGGAAGCGCTGCCAGGAAGACCATCGCCAGCTTTGCATTGATGGAGAACGCAACTCCCGTGGCTGCCACCAGCATGACCGGTCCCCTGCATGCCGGGCGGAGCCCGCCGGAAATACTATTCTGAATATTCGTCACATCGCTTGTCATCCTTGTCACAAGGGATGAAATCTGAAAATGGTCCACATTTGCAAAAGAAAACTGCTGGAATTTCACATATTCTGCTTCTCGCAGATTTGCGCCCAGCCCCTGCCCGGCGATTGCCGAGAACCTTGCGCTTCCGATTCCCAGCAGCAGGGCAAGCGCCGCGCATACCAGCATCCAGGCGCCCTGCCCGAAGATATACGTCCTGTTCCCCGACACAACGCCGATATCTACAATATTCGCCATGATCAGCGGAATCAAAAGTTCAAAAAGAGACTCCGCGGTAATGCATAGGGCCGCAAAAATGAAATACTTTTTATACTGCCCTGAATAAGAAAAAATTCGCCGTATCATATAGTGAATTCACACCTTTCCTTCACAGAACCAACAATAGTTGTATATGCAACTATTGTATGCGCAATACGTTTGTTTTGTCAAACCGCATTTTTTCCTAAATACCTGTTGACTTTTATATTTTCCGGCAGTATAAAGTATTTAGAAATATTTCTAAATAC
>DXCD01000116.1 GCA_019116185.1 Candidatus Mediterraneibacter stercorigallinarum | reverse complement strand
TGAGCCACATCCCCGCCCGCCACGAATACGTCTTAAAATCAACTACGGTTTTCGGACGTTATCTCCATCGGCCGTCTCCCCGACAAATCCAGATTTATTATACATAGTACCCGCCGCCGCAGCAAAGTCCGCTTCCTCCGCAGCAGAGATTACACAGCATATTCGCCACGCACAGCTTCACGCAGCAGCTGGTATCAAACATCCCCGGATATCCGAAGGACATCTGCCGCTGCTGATACCATGTGCCGCCGTTCTGCAGCCGGTCGAGCAGCATCTGGTACTGTACATTTTCCGGGTCAAGCCGCACTGCTTCCCGCGCCTGTTCAAGCGCTGTCACATTGTTGCCCAAGCCGGAATTTGCGGACGCGCTGTAGAAATACCAGAGAGCGCTTCTCTCCTTGATCCCTTCCAGTACGTTCAGAGCCTCCTTATAATGCCCGCTCCGCAGATAATTCGCCGCCGCGCGCAGATGTACATCTTCTTCCGTCTCCTGCCGGTTCTGCCTGCTGCCTCCGTACGCGCCCGAACCGCCGAATCCCCCGAAGGGACCGTAGCCTCCAAAAGGCCCGTCACCATACGAGCCTCCATATCCGTCGGACGAGTATCCTCTCTCCCGCTCATCCATGATCTGCTGATATGCCTGCTGGACTTCTTTAAACTTTGCCTCAGCTTCTTCTTTATGAGGATTGTTGATATTTGCGTCCGGATGATACTTTCTGCTCAGACGGCGGTATGCCTTTTTCACCTCATCGTCCGAGGCATTTCTGTCCACACCTAACAGACTGTATGGATCTGTCATCTTATTTCTCCCTTCAAAGCCTTGTTACAGGCAGGTTTCCCTGCATCAGCTCTTTTTGATAAACGTAGTGCCGCACTTCGGGCAGCGCACCTCGATCTTTCCTTTTCCTTTCGGGATGCGGATCTTCTGCTTGCATGACGGGCATGTATAGATATGATAAACTCTGCGCTGCTGCCAGATATTTTTCTGCTTCTGGAAGAAATAACGAATCCCGTATGTCTTTGCAAGAAAAGCCTGGTTCTCCGCATAACGCTTCTGCACATTTCTGGAAAACACCCGGAAATAGCAGTAGATGAGCAGCGCCCATCCTAATATGTAAAAGATCAGTCCTGCAATATAATTTACAAAAACCGAGGACACGACCACAGCGATAAGCCCTAAGATCAACAGAAATCTAGAAAGCTGGTCCATTCCGTATCTTCCCTGCATAAAACGTATCAATTTTTCTTTCATTATTTATCCATCCTTTTAAATTTCGAATTTAGGATATATTTTCCTCCGATTTCCGGGCAAAGTCAATTAAAATTCAATTAAATATTCAGAATATTCTTCTGAAAGGGGTCAGGCCCCTCTTAAGAGGGGTCTGACCCCTTTCGTCTAAGTATTCAGAATATTGTTACAAATCTCATCTGAGATCAGGTACACGATCCGTGAATCATTCATCATCACATATCGGTTTCCGTTTCCATCTTCATTTCCGATATACAGGGTCAGTACTTTTTCTTCTTCATCTTCTGTATAGGTGGCTTCTACAGTGATGCGCGCAGCCTCGTCCAGCCCGTATCCGGCCAGATCTTCATCCGCCACAGAATAGTCTGCCGCTTCTGAAAGCGTAACCGCCCCGAGACCGCCTGCCACTGCTGTGACATCTTCCTGCTGATCCTCATTCTCGCTGTCATAAGTGGTCGTCTCGCCGTTCTGAGTGATCACTTCTTTCACCAGATTACCGCTGCCGATGCTTGGATATTCGTCCAGCCGGGCGATATCGTCAAGAGTGTAATTGAAGGAGTCGATCACTGTTGACGCCACTGTATACACCTTTCCGGTATCTCCGACAGTTACATAATAGTAATCTCCTGTCATATTTCCGAAATACAGCTCCGTAGTGCTGCCGTCCGCATCCGAATAACTCAGAGTATAGACCGGTTCTTCCAGTCCGTAATCAGCCAGGTCATCCCCGTCTTCCAGTTCCCGGTCCGCCGTTACACTTCCCATGGCTGCCGCCATATCCTCCGGATAGCTCTGTGTCAGCGGGAAATCCCTGTCCGCGGTATAATACCAGGTGCCATCCTCTTTTACGAATTCCATCTCGCCGTTCCCCACGTCAAAGTGCATGGAAACGATATCCTCTGCGTCTGTTTCCGTCACATGCACCACTGCCGCTTCATCTTCCTGCTCTGCCTTTTCTTCCTGGCTCTTATTCCACGCCTGCAGCCCGAAATAGGCTGCAAGCAGCACCACAAGGATACCGATCAGGATAAAAAGCCCTTTGTTTTTCTTTATCATGCTTTTCTCCTCCTGAACCATACAACGAATCCTCCGATCAGGATCACTGCCGGGATTCCAAAGATCATCAGCATACTGAACAGTCCGGCATGCTGTACGGTATTATATTCCACACCCAGGCTCTTCGCCTCGATGGACAGATTCTGCACGCCCTCAAAATTCGCGTTAACAGCGTTCATGAATACCTGCGTATTCTCCAACTGCGTGAATGTATCTGTAATAGACTGGTCGATCAGGCTCGCGGCTGAGATCACGGTAAGCCGGCTCTCCAGATCCTCTCCGCTTTCTTCCGATGCAGTATCTTCTGAACTGCTGTCCGAAGTATCTGTATCCTCTGAGCTGCTGTCCGAAGCTTCTTCCGACTCCTCACCCGTACTGATCGTCTCTGTCGCCACCGCGCCCAGCGCGTAAGATCCCTGCTCCTGCGTCTCCTCTGTGACTGCATACGACTGGTCTGAGGATGACATAAACGCTGTCACTGAAATCGTCTCCCTCTCCGGGTCCGTCAGCGTCATTCCATGTGTATTGGTCAACAGCACCATCTGCGACGTGATCCCTTCTGCCATGTCACCAGACACAGAGAGCTCTGGGAATATATAGTAAGGATTGTTCTGATAGCACCTGGAAGGATCTGCAATATACCCGTTGGCGGCTGTTATGCCGTATGTGCCCAGGACTCCGGACAGATTCGTGAGATCTGCAAGGCTGGTATCTCCCAGCAGGACCATGAGCTTCCCGCCGGATGTCAGATAATCCGTGAGCATCTGCGCCTCATCCTCGGACAAGTCAGCTGCCGGCGCATACATGAGCAGCAGGTCACAGTCTTCCGGTATGGATGTCGTCATCAGCAGGTTCACTTCTGAAAGCGTATAACTGCTCTTATCCATCAGGTCCGTGACCGTAGCTGACAGGCTGCTCTCCCCGTGCCCGGTCGTCTGATAGATCGTGCGTTCCACATCATTTGTCACATAATTGACCGCGCTGGTAAGCTGTCCTTCCCCGTCAAATTCTGTGTAGGATGTGGTCCCGTAGTAATAATAGGAATACTGGTCCATCACAAGAATATCCGTGAAAGCGACTGTGGTCGTTTTGCCTGTCTCCTCGCAGGAAACAACAATCGTATTTTCTGTTGTGTCGTATTCTGTCAGCGCTGACGGATGCAGAACCGGGTCTATCCATTCCACATGGATGTTATCTGACAGAGCTGCGTACCTGCTGATAAATGTTGTAATCCTCTCGTCAGTCTCGTCTTTGACTGCCAGAACTTTCATATCCACGTCTCTGTCCAGGTCATCCAGCAGATCCTTTGTTGTATCTGAGATCTCATAGATCTTCGTGCTGCTCACGTCAATATTTCTGAACGCTTCCGGTATCTGCCCTATAACCAGATTAAATACAATCACCACTGCAAGCACCAGGACAGTCAGCCCTACGCTGTATGCGCCGCGCTTTGTCCCTGTTGTACGAAATACATCTTTTATATTCTTAATTTTTTTCACAGCCCGGCCCTCCTAACTCCAGCGTCTTTTCTGGATCGCCTGTACCGTAAGGAATACGAATACAACAATGATCGACAGATACAGCGCGATCCCGGTCACGTCCACGATACTGTTGGACGTGATATCAGTAAATACATTTGCGAGTGCCAGCCTGCCAAGAAGGTTCGTAAGAAGATTCTCATATACCTCGGATTTCACAATATAGATTACAACGCCCGCGGTCACTCCGACAATCTCAATCCCGCCGGACAAAACAAGATTATCTGTCATGTGCCAGACATAGAATGCCACGATCGTTATAAGGATGAGCACGCCGACAAGCCCGCTTATGGCAGAACTCGGCAGCATGGACAGGATACCATCCCACAGATACAGCACGAGCAGGATGCCAAAAGTACTGATAAACGCAATAATCTGGCTCTCTGTCAGAGCCGAGAGAAACATCCCGATCGCCGCGTATACGCACCCAAGCAGAAAAAAGACTGTGATCGATATATAATCCACGGTAAGATATGCCGTCCCCTGTGACTTTATGATGAGCGGGAACACACAGAATACCAGATTAGGTATGGCAATTACGGTTACCATGGCAAAATATTTCCCCAGAACCACTTTTCCCAGGCTCACCGGCGCTGTCAAAAGCAGCTGATCTGTCTTGTTCTTGCGTTCTTCCGAAAAGCTCCGCATCGTGATCAGCGGAACTCCTACCAGGAATACAATCAGAGCACCTGACAATGAATAAGAAAAATACGGATATCCCGACATCATATTATATGCCATAAAATAAATCCCGGTAAAACCGATGAGAAACGCCACGAACACCGGTCCTGTCATGGACTGAAAATAAGACTTCAGTTCTCTTTTATAAATCGCCAGCATCTTGATCCGCCCCCTCTCCTTTGATCAGTTCTACCTGATCCTCGCTGTCTGTGACACTCTCGCCGCTGATGCTGTCTGCGTTTTCCACATCAGCTGTAACCGCACCTTCCGGCGGAACCGGATTTTCCGGTCTAATTTCTCCCCATCCGATTTTCTTTGCAAAGGCTGCGGGAACTGTATCCTTCTGCGTCAGTTCCATAAACACATCTTCCAGCGTCGTTCCTGAAACTTTCAGTGTCAGAAGAGGGCTGCCCGCTGACGCAAACGCACGGAATACATTCTCTCTGATATCCTCGCCCTTTTTCTCGTGGATGCTGCCTTTTGTAACCCCGTTTCCGGCCGTCTGAGCCTCGATCCTCTCGATGCCCGGTACATTTTTCAGAATCCGGCGCACCTCTAATGGTGAAGTTTTCACCTCGATCTCCACCACGTTCTGCTGTCCGAGCATCCGCTCCAGATTCTCCGGCGTATCGCTCGCCATGAGCCTGCCCTTGGATATAATAATGATATAATCGCACACTTCTCTTACCTCAGCGAGGATATGCGAACTTAAGATGACCGTATGATTTTTCGCCAGCTTTCGGATCAGCTCGCGGATCTCAATGATCTGTTTCGGGTCAAGCCCCACGCTGGGCTCATCCAGTATGATAATCTCCGGAAAACCGAGCACTGCCTGTGCAAGCCCCACTCTCTGCCTGTAACCTTTTGAGAGATTCTTGATCAGACGGTGTTCCACGTCTTTGATCTTAACCAGATTTTCCACCTCTGCGATCTGTCCGGCACGCTGCTTCTTTTTGATGCCTTTCAGCTCAGCTGCAAATTCCAGATATTCCCGCACAGTCATATCCATGTACAGCGGAGGCTGCTCCGGCAGATAGCCGATGTGGCGCTTCGCCTCTTCCGGTTCTTTAAGAATATCGTGTCCGTTGATGATCACTTCGCCCTCTGTCGCGCCGAGATAACCGGTCATGATATTCATAGTCGTGGACTTTCCCGCTCCGTTAGGGCCCAAAAAGCCGTATATCCGTCCTCCTTCAATCTTAAAATCCAGGTGATCCACGGCAAGATGATCTCCATACTTCTTTACCAGATTCCTTACTTCGATCAAGGCAATTACCCTCCTAAAACATATCGTTGCCGCCGCGTCCTCATCATAAGAAAAAGACGCGCCCGCCTGCTCTCATTGTATGAGACTGACAGGCATTTAAGCACGTCTTAAAGGGTATCAGTATTGTGTGAACGTTCTGTGTTATAAGTGTGACAGAGTTTTGTGCTTGTCCCGCTCACATTATACACGGACCAGGCATTCATGCAGGCCTTCCGGCCCGATTCCCCGTTCCTCCATGACCGCGCGCAGGCTCTCCTCCTCTGTAAGGGGCGCGCACCACGCAAGCCCGCATCCCGCGGATATAGAGCGCGGAACCGGAATAAGCCTGCCCGGAACATTCTGTGCCTGGCAGGCCTTTTCCATGGCCATCGCGTCCGCCGTAGTATGAAATGTCACCACAAGCCTGAGTTCTTTTTCACGCATAGCTGCTTCTTCCTACTCGATCACGACCGCAAAGCCGTCTTCCGTCTCCTCGGAAGCCGCCTTCCTGCCGTGATCCTTTGCATACTTTTCTACATTCATTCTCTGATGAGGCTCTGTCACCAGCACCTTCACCGGACCCTTGACCTCTTTTAACGCATCCTCCGTGAGCATCACGGGTTCAGGGCAGGACAGCCCTCTTGCATCTACAATCCTCATATCCAATCCTCTACTTTCCTTCTTTTCGCTTATTTAAAAATGCGATCGCAAAACAAACCACAATGCAGATGATGACCGCAGCTTTTCCGTACACGGGCACGCTTCCTTCCACAATCTCCTGTGTCTCGGCGTTGAGAGCCGTGCCGCTTGCCGCCAGCCCGAAATTATGTGACAGGGCAGCCCCCGCAAACATGCCAAGCACAGTCACTGCGGAATCTGAAGAGCCCTGCCCTGCCAGGATCAGCTGGCGTAAAGGGCAGCCTCCCGCAAGGACAGCGGCGAATCCGACCGCGTACATGCCCAGGATATTCCAGAGATGCTCGGAATGGGCGATAACCCCCGGAGTATCAAAGGCTGCAGTAAACCTTCCTGTCGCAATATTAAAGAGCAGCATGACCACAAAGAATCCTCCGATGATGGTCAGCAGATCAAAATTCCGCATCAAAATCACGTCCCGGATACTTCCTGCAAAACACATCCTGGATTTCTGCGCCACAGCCCCGAAGATAAGCCCGCCGATCAGAGCAAGCGCGATCGGCGCGTGCATGCTTCCCGGGCCGCTCTCGCTGCTCTTAAGAAGTGTCGTTGCAAGCGCCAGTACAAGGATGCCTGCCATGAGCACGGGAAGCACATATCCGTTCATCCGGTTCGCAGCATGGGCGCGTCCCAGGCTGAAGCCTTTCTTCAGCGCGATCACCCCGGTACCCACACCGAGAACAAATCCGATCAGGGCTACCCACGCATTCAAATCTCCTGCTGACATACGGATGATCATCCTGAGCGGGCACCCAAGAAATACCAGTGACCCGATCGCCAGGATCATTCCCAGCACGAACCTGACCATAGGTGATGATCCTGCCATGGAACGGTACTCTTTTGTTGCCACAGAAATAATAAATGATCCCAGCACAAGACCGATGATCTCCGGTCTTGCATACTGCACGGTCTCCGTGGAATGCATTCCCAATGCCCCCGCTGTGTCCCTGATAAAACACGCGATACAGAACGCCATGTTTGCCGGATTGCCGAAATAGGCAAGGCACGCTGCCACAAGACCGCAGATCACCCCTGCCAGAGCAAGTTTTTTCTTCGAATCTGATAGATTCATGTTCTTTTCCCTCCTGCTTTTCCAAGGCGCATGCCTTTAGTCACACGCCAGTTCTCTCACAGCGTTTATCGCAAGATCCACTTCTTCTTCCGTATTATAGCAGGAAAAGCTGAACCGCACCGCCCCCTGCTCCACTGTTCCCAGCGCCCTGTGCATCAGAGGAGCGCAGTGCGCCCCGGGCCGCGTGATGATCCCGTACTCTGTGCTGAGCTCATCGCTGACCTCCGAGGAATCATAATCCAGGATATTCAGGGCTACGACAGGTGCCCGCTTATCCGCCTCAAAGTCCCCATACACCCGGACTCCGGGAATAGAGGATACGCCCGCATAAAATCTCCGCATCAGGGACATCTCCTTCTCTCTGATCCGGTCCATGCCTGTCTTCTCGATCCAGGATACCGCCGCGCCAAGCCCGGCGATGCCGTGCCCGTTCAGAGTCCCGGCCTCCAGTGCCGTAGGCATCTCTGCGGGATGCTTTTCATTATACGTATCAATCCCGCTCCCGCCTGACAGCAGCGGACGGATACGCACGCCTTCCCTCACATACATTCCCCCGGTTCCCTGGGGGCCCAGAAGACTTTTATGTCCTGTAAAACAGAGCACATCGATCTGCATTTTCTCCACATCAATAGGATACACACCGGCTGTCTGTGACGCGTCAGCCACAAAAAGCAGTCCGTGCCTTCTGGCAATCCTTCCCACTCTCTCCAGACCGATCATATTCCCCGTAAGATTCGATGCGTGGGTACAGACCACTGCCTTTGTGTTCTCTCTGACTGCTGCTTCCATCTCCTCGTACGAGATATTCCCCTTCCCGTCGCACCCGAGGATCGTAAGCTCTGTGCCGCTCTCCCTGCACTCATAGAGAGGGCGCAGCACGGAATTGTGCTCCATCACAGTAGTGATCACATGATCTCCTTCCGAGAACAGTCCTTTGATCGCGATGTTCAGGCTCTCCGTGGAATTTGCCGTAAATACGATCTGCCTTGCATCCCCGGCATGAAACAGCCTTGCCAGCTTTTCCCTGGTGTCATAGATCACCCGGGAAGCGTCCAGAGCAGGGGCGGACGCCCCTCTTCCGGCATTCCCCAGCGTATCAAAGGCGGCCATTACAGCCGCCTTGACTTCTTCCGGTTTGTGTATCGTTGTCGCCGCATTATCCATATAGATCATAGGACATTTTCGCTTCCTTCCTCAGTGTTCTGACGTATGATCCGCAAAGCACTCTTCATTCTGCGTCTTCATCCTGCGATATTTCCGCTGATATAAGTATAAACCGCCCTGCTCTGCCCGTCTAATTGAAAACCGCGATAACTTTTTATCACTTATAGATATTATCTATAAGCATTGTCATCCGCGGTATGATACATTTCCTTTACCTTCCGTATCAGCTTGTCTGCTGCCGGCAGGACCGGATAAGCCGCGTCAAATACAAGATTGACCGCCCGGCTTCCGCCCTCTTCTCCAAGCGGGAATTCCAAAAGCTTCCCAGCCCGCACGTCATCCTCTGCCGCAAGCCGCGACAGGATGGAAATCCCCATCCCGCTCCTCACGGAACGTTTGATGGTCTCCTGGTTTTCCATGACAGCCGCCACGCGGAACTCTGACATATCGATCCCCATCCGGGACAGAATCCGCGCTGTCTCCGTCCTCGTGCCCGAGCCTTCTTCTCTCAGGATGAGAGGCTCTTCTCTTATCCACGAGGAAATATCTCTGCCCTTCCGTCTGATAAACCGTTCCGATGCAGGGGTAATAATGACCAGCTCGTCCTGATAAAAAGGCAGGTAAGTGCAGCTGCCCTTCTCCAAGACAGTTCCCGTAAATCCCACGTCCGCCTTATGGGACAGGATCATATCCACCACGCCCGCGCTGTCCGTTTCCAGCACTTTCAGCTGCTCCCCCGGATATTCCTCGCGGAAAGCCGCCATGATCCCCGGAAGCAGGTACTGGGACGGAATCGTTGACGCCGCGATCCGCAGCACGCTGCCCCTGTTTCCCATGCTCAGCCCGAACCGTTCCCTGATCTTCTGCTCCAGTTCAAGCATCTGCTCCGCATAGGCATAGAGCTCCTTTCCCGCCTCGGAGAGCGCGACTCCTTTTGTGCTTCTCACCAGCAGGCATGCATTCAGCTCCCTTTCCAGCGAAGCGATATGCGCGCTTACGGTCGGCTGGGTAAGGTAGAGCTGCCTTGCAGCGGCAGAAAAGCTCTTAGTCTCCGCCACCTTTACAAATGCCTCAAGCTGTTTCAGATTCATTGTTATTTACCCTTTCTCAGGCAGATACGGCCGTTCCCGCTTCCGCTCTTTAATACCTTTCCCACAACCGAGACTTCCGTCTCCATCCCGATGCGTGCAAATTCTTCCAGCATATTTCCCGCTTCCTCCTCCGGCACGGCAAGAAGGAGCCCGCCGGAAGTCTGAGGATCGCACAGAAGATCCAGCCAGACTTCATCCGGACCGCCCATATCCTCGCCTGTCACATCCAGATTTCCCGTGTCCAGAAGCGGCGCCACATGCTTCCGGTTCCGGTATGCCCCTCCGGGAACAAGTCCCATCTGTGCATATTCTTTCACGCCATGCATATATGCCACATCTCCCACATTGATCCGGATCTGCGCTCCGCTGGCTGACGCCATCTCCGAACAATGTCCCAGCAGCCCGAATCCCGTTACATCCGTACATGCATGGACATTGTACTTCTGCGCTGTTTCCTTCGCCTTCCGGTTCAGCGTGGTCATCACCCGGATCACTTCCCGGGCAGATTCTTCTGACGCCATCTGCGCCTTCACCGCTGTGTTCACAATACCGCTCCCGAGCTGCTTCGTCAGGATCAGCACATCACCCTCCCGGCATCCGTAATTCTTATAGATTTTATCCGGATGGACAAATCCCGTGACCGACAGCCCGTATTTCGGCACGTCATCCTGGATCGAGTGTCCGCCCACGAGCACTGCCCCGGCCTCGTGCACTTTGTCTGCCCCTCCGCGGAGGATCTCTCCTAAGATATCCGGATCCAGCTCCCCGGGAAACTCCACAATATTGAGCGCGATCTTCGGCTCTCCGCCCATCGCATACACATCGCTCAGAGCATTGGCCGCCGCCACCTGCCCGAACGTATACGGATCATCCACCACGGGGGTAAAAAAGTCCAAAGTCTGTATCACCGCAATGTCGTCAGCAACCTTATAGACCGCCGCGTCATCAGACGTCTCAAATCCCACCAGAAGAGAAGGATCGCTGAACTTCGGAAGCCGCTCCAGCACCCGGGAGAGCGTGTCCGGCCCGATCTTCGCCGCGCACCCCCCGTGCTTCGCAAACTGTGTCAGCCGGATACCGTCTGACAAAGGCGTATTTCCATTCATATCCATTTTCCTCCCATCTGCATTTCTTCTTCACCGGCCGCTATAAACGCATAGCCAATGCATAACCTCCTGCTACGGCCGGATCACGCTCATCGCGCCCTGCAGTGTCTCCACAATACTGTACATGTTCGTCACGCTTCCGATTGCCAGCTTATCCTTGATCCCGTAATAGTCCAGGCAAGTCCCGCATGTCATGATCTCCACGCCCTGTTCCTCCAGCACTTTCAGGTCATTCAGGCTCTCAGAACCTTCGATGGTCAGCTTCGCGCCGCCATTATAGAAGAGCATCTTATCCGGCAGAACGTCAAGCTGCGTCACCGCGAAAATAAAACTCTTCATCAGGATACGCCCCAGCTCATCACTGCCGTCGCCCATCCGGTCAGATCCCACGGCAACAACTGTTCCGATACAGGACGGGCAGCCCGCCGCGCCTTCCGTTCCGCCTGCTGCCGCCGCTTTTTCTGCCCCTGCCGCGCTGCCAGCCGCCGCTGCATCATTTCCTTCTGCCGGGGCATCAGCATTCCCTTTCACCGCGTCTTCTCCCACTGTGATCAACACCCGGTACTGCCTCTCTCCGAGCTGTTCCTGCTCTGCCTGTGCGCCGGAACTCTTTGCCATCTTCATCACATTCCGCATCGCAGTCTCATTATCCACCAGGACCTCGATCTGCCCCGGACCGTTCAGCCCGCCCAGCGCCTTCTTCGTCTTTACGACAGGGATCGGGCAGATATCGCCCATTGCATTCACTGTAATCATATGTCTGTTCCTCCTTCTGCCCGGATGATTTTCCCTCCGGCAGTATATTTGATATTATATCACCTTACCACAAAAAATCCGTATAGATTCTGTCTATATTTCTATTAATTAAAACAATCTGGATTTGTCGGGGAGACGGCCAATGGAGATAACGTCCGAAAACCGTAGTTGATTTTAAGACGTATTCGTGGCGGGCGGGGATGTGGCTCTGGTTCCGGCTCCACGATTTGGGAAAGACGTAAAAGGAATGGGATACAGCTAAAAACAATTTCAAAGCGGACGATTCGCTTGCGC
>DXCD01000115.1 GCA_019116185.1 Candidatus Mediterraneibacter stercorigallinarum | reverse complement strand
GCTGTATCCCATTCCTTTTACGTCTTTCCCAAATCGTGGAGCCGGAACCTGAGCCACATCCCCGCCCGCCACGAATACGTCTTAAAATCAACTACGGTTTTCGGACGTTATCTCCATCGGCCGTCTCCCCGACAAATCCAGATTTATCTGCTATTTCTTTAATGGTGACCTTCCCCGCCGTGTCTTTTATGATCTCCCACATTTCATTCCAAAGATCCCTGGTCGGGCATTTCCCGCAGTCAATGCCGCAGTCTGACTCTTTTGTCAGGCATTCCACAGGCGCCAGCTCCCCTTCTGACGCCTCGAGGACCTCCAGAACGGTTATCTCCTCCGGGCTTCTGGACAGGCAGTATCCGCCCCTGGCGCCTCTGGCGCTGGATACGATCCCGGCATTGCAGAGCATTTTCACGATCCGCTCCAGATATTTCTCGGACAGCCCGCGCCGGCATGCGATATTCTTCAGACTCTCCCTGTGCCCGGCGTCCGAGTGCAGGGCAAGATCCGCGGCAATCTCAAGCGCATACTTTCCTTTTGTAGATATTTTCATCATTCTTATCCTGCTTCCATAGATTATGATCTTATTGTAATCGACTGCTCCGGCAAATACAACCGTTCAACATTTTTTGTATAATTTTATGAAACGCTCTATAAATCCGTTGACTTTTATTGTTAAACATGCTACACTGAGCCAGTATTGTTCCTTTTGGGAACAGTGCAGAAACTTATTTATTTTTCTTAAAATGGAGGGCAACACAATGACAGGTACAGTGAAATGGTTTAACAACCAGAAGGGTTATGGATTCATCTCCGATTCAGAGGGAAACGATATCTTCGTTCACTACTCAGGACTTGTAATGGATGGATTCAAAACTCTGGAGGAAGGCCAGGCTGTCGAATTCGAAGTGACAGAAGGCGCTAAAGGACCGCAGGCAACAAATGTAGTAAAACTTTAATCAGATTTTTTAATGTACCTTTTAATATATAAACAGACTTGATTTATTATTAAAAAGCTATACTGAGAAATGCGATTAAAAAATCGGAGCTGTCGCATGAAAGATCTTCTGATCCTTTCATACGGCAGCTCCGATTTTATTGCTTCTGCTCAGTATAAAAAGCCGGGCGTATACTCTCAGTATCCGTTATAAAGAATTCTTTATATTGGAGACATAAGCTTCCGAAGCCTCCCACACGTCAAACCCGCTTCCTCTCAAGATGTCCACCACTCTTGCCGGGTCATCGCATTTCAGCACCGCAGAGGCATCCTCACCGTTGGCAAAAGCGTACATGTACTCAATGTTCACTTCCCCATCCACGATCTGGTGCATGGCACGGCTTAAGGAGCCTGTCTCATGGGGTACTCTGAGCGCCACCACGTCAGTGAGCATGGCTGTGATCCCGTTTTCTTTCAGGACCGCTTTCCCTTTGTTCGGATCAGAAACGATCATGCGCAGCATGCCGTATTCCGTTGTATCTGCAAGGCTGAGCGCAACGATATTCACGTCATTTCCGGCAAGGACAGAGAGTACTTCGTCCAGCCTGCCCTCACGGTTCTCCAGAAACACTGATAACTGTTGGATCGTGATTCCCATATCTTCTACCTCCCTCTTTTCTTACATATTACGATTGTCGATCACGCGGACTGCTTTACCTTCGCTTCTCTGGATCGACTTCGGCTCTACCAGCTTCACTCTCACGGAGACGCCGAGCGCTGTCTTAAGGGTCGCGGCGATCTTATTACGCAGCGCGTCCAGCTTACGGATCTCGTCAGAGAATACGCTCTCGTCCACTTCTACCATGACTGTCAGGACATCCATATTGTCCTCTCTGTCCACGATCATCAGGTAATGCGGCGCTACCACTCCGCCCATGGAGAGAAGTGCTGTCTCTACCTGAGTCGGGAATACATTGACGCCGCGGATGACTTTCATGTCGTCCGTCCTTCCGGTGAACTTGGAGATCCTGGGAAGGGTACGCCCGCATTCGCAGGTGCTGTGGTCAATGCTGGTCAGGTCTTTCGTGCGGTAGCGGATCAGAGGCATAGCTTCTTTCGCCAGCGTGGTGAATACCAGCTCTCCGGTCTCTCCATCTGCGCATTTCTCATGAGTCGCAGGATTTAATACTTCCGGATAGAAATAATCATGATGGACGTGGAGCCCCGCCTTGTGGATGCAGTCCTGAGCCACGCCCGGGCCGGTAATCTCACACAGCCCGTAAATATCAAAGCAGTTAATATGGAGGATGCTCTCGATCTTCTTGCGCATCTCTTCCGTCCAGGGCTCTGCCCCATGGATGCCGGCCTTTAATTTCATATGGTCTACAAGACCCGCCTCCTGGATAGATTCTGCGAGATACAGGGCATAAGAAGGAGTGCACGCAAAAGCAGTGGCTCCCAGGTCTTCCATGCACATCATCTGACGCTTCGTGTTGCCCGCCGACATGGGGATCGCCATCGCGCCCAGCGCTTTCGCGCCGTAGTCCAGTCCCAATCCTCCGGTGAACAGGCCATAGCCGTAGCAGACATGGATGATATCTTCATCCGTGAGTCCCGCCATGGTCAGACCTCTTGCAACACACTCTCCCCACACGTCCACATCTTTCTGTGAGTAAGGAGCGATCGTAAGTTTTCCGGTGGTGCCGGAAGTTCCCTGCACACGCACCACATCCTTCTTCGGGATCGCAAGAAGGCCGAACGGGTAATTATCCCTCAGGTCTTCCTTTGTGGTGAATGGAAGCTTCTCAATATCCTCAATGGATTTGATGTCTCCCGGCTCCACGCCTCTCTGCTGCATCTTTCTGCGGTAAAATTCCACATTGTCATATACTCTCTTTACCACGTCCACAAGACGCCGGCTCTGAAGGTCCGCCATCTCGTCTCTGCTCATACATTCGATTTTCGGATCACGGATCCGCTCTACCCAGTTTTCCAATGATACTGCCGCCATTTTATTATTTCTCCTTTGCTTTCCTTATAGTTCTTCTTCCTCCACCAGCTTTACGTCAGCGGCTCGGAGGACCTTTTCCGCTCTTTCAAAATCGTCCGTATGAAATACCATGACAGGAGCTTTTCCTTCGCGGAT
>DXCD01000114.1 GCA_019116185.1 Candidatus Mediterraneibacter stercorigallinarum | reverse complement strand
GTCCGCTTTGAAATTGTTTTTAGCTGTATCCCATTCCTTTTACGTCTTTCCCAAATCGTGGAGCCGGAACCTGAGCCACATCCCCGCCCGCCACGAATACGTCTTAAAATATACTACGGTTTTCGGACGTTATCTCCATCGGTCGTCTCCCCGACAAATCCAGATTTATGTCTGTCGAACAGTGCTCATATTCCGGATTACATCCGTCTATTCTACTTTTACGCGGCTGTTGAATTTATCCAGCGCCAGCGCGCAGATGATCCCGACCGCTATGCAGATTACGTTGACAATGGCAGAGCCTGCTGACAGAAAGCTATCCACAGGAATGATCATGATGGTGGCAGCGATGACGATGCCTACGATGCCGTGGAAAGCGATGGAATAGTAGTGGTCAAACAAGGCGTTGATTGCTTTGGCAAATAAAATGACAGTCACAAGTGCCCCGATTCCCCCCGGGATCAGCACGTTCATGTCAAAGTGTCCGATACCGTCCACGAAAGGTGTATAGAGTCCAAGCGGCATCAGTAAAGTGGAGAAGCTCATGCCGGGAGCGATGATGCTTAAGGCAAGGCAGAAGCCACAGAACAGATACCAGAAGAAGTTGGGCGTCACTTCAATGGATGTCATCTTAAGTCCGATCAGCAGTGCAAAAATAAAACACATACACACTACAAGCGAGATCCAGGAACCTTTCGTGCGGCCTTGTTCGCCCGCCTCCCGGAAAAGTGAGGGGAGCATCCCTGCGATCAGTCCGATGAACAGGCAGACAGACGGATCTGGATATTTATTCAGGAAAAAGGCAAGAATATTTGCCACTCCAAGGAAACCGATGACGCCTCCTATTAAAACAGGAATCAGTTTCGGTACATGAGTCCTGAAATTTTTAAAAGGATTGGACAAAAGCTCCATGATCGGCTTATATATGCCGAAAATTACGCTCAGGACGCCTCCTGATATACCGGGAAGGACAGCGCCGAGTCCGATCAGAGCTCCCTGGATAATCCGGAACAGAAACTGCAGGGGTGTGGTCTTGCTGTTTTGCTTTTTATTCATATGTTCGTAAATCCTTTCTTTTATTCATATACTTATATTATAGAACATAGTATTTATACTATTTTTTTGTAGTTTTGGCAAGAGGGGCATTCGCGCTGGCTCTTTTGAAGCGTTGACAGCGCCGCGGGAAATCCGTATAATGAAAGACAGAAAAAAGGAAGGAAACAGCTTATGATCTACAAAAATAATGAAGAAAAAAGAAGCACTTTATGGCGGACGGTACTGACCGTTTCCTCGGTGATCATCGTTATTATAGCAGCGTTTTTTATTGTAAAACTGTTTACGGGGAATCCTCTTGAAGGCACATGGGTGAACGAGGACAGCGGCGCGGTGCTCGAGATCAAAGATGACGGAGAAGTCATTTTGAACGAAACCGAGGGTGAGAACGGCGAGGGGAGTGTTCCCATGACTTATACAGTGGATACAAAAACAAAAATCTTTACAGTGTATACAGATTCCGCGCATGCGGAAGGTGTTCTGTCGGGATCTTATGATTACAATATTGTAGGAGACACCCTTACATTGACAGAACGTGAATACGGGGATCAGATCGTATTTGAAAGAGAGTAGAGGCAAAGGGGAGTTCCGTTCGGCGGGGCTCTTCTGCTGTAATGAGAGATGTGGATTCCCCGGGAACGGGAAATCAGGCGGCGGCCTGGCGGTCATTCCGGGGCGGCAGGTCTGTACGTGAAAGGAGAAGGGCTAATGTACAGAAATCAGACGAAAGAGATTTTAATCGGTAATGTGAAGATTGGCGGGGATCACCCGGTGGCGATCCAGTCCATGACCAATACAAAGACAGAAGACGTGGAGGCGACAGTGGCGCAGATCCACAGGCTGGAGGCAGCAGGATGCGAGATCATCCGGTGCGCTGTCCCGAATATGGAGGCAGCAGAGGCCCTGCGCGAGATCAAACGCCGGATCCACATACCTCTTGTTGCGGATATTCATTTTGACTACCGGCTTGCCATCGCGGCGATCGAGAACGGAGCGGACAAGATCCGCATTAATCCGGGAAATATCGGCTCGGAAGAGAAAGTGAAAGCGGTCGTGGACAAGGCAAAAGAATATAATGTGCCCATCCGCGTGGGCGTGAACAGCGGTTCTCTTGAGAAGCATCTCCTGGAGAAATACGGCGGCGTCACCGCAGAGGGAATCGTGGAGAGCGCGCTGGATAAGGTGCACATGATCGAGAAGATGGGATATGACAATCTGGTGGTGAGCATCAAATCTTCGGATGTCATGATGTGCGTGAAAGCGCATGAACTGATCGCAAAGGAATGCCCTTATCCCCTTCATGTGGGAATTACAGAGTCCGGGACAGTATATTCCGGCAATGTAAAATCATCCGTGGGCCTGGGAATCATTCTGTACGAGGGGATCGGCAATACGATCCGCGTGTCCCTGACCGGGGATCCGGTGGAGGAGATCCGTACAGCGAAGCTGATCCTGAGGACACTGGGCTTAAGGAAAGGCGGGATTGAGGTCGTGTCATGCCCTACATGCGGAAGGACGAAGATCGACCTGATCGGACTCGCCAATGAAGTGGAGAAAATGGTAGAAGACATTCCGCTTGACAATATTAAGGTGGCGGTCATGGGATGCGCGGTCAACGGCCCGGGCGAGGCGAAGGAAGCAGATATCGGAATCGCTGGAGGCATCGGCGAAGGCCTGCTCATCAAGAAGGGCGAGATTGTGAAAAAGGTCAAGGAAGAAGCGCTCCTGGACACTCTGAGGGAAGAACTTTTAAACTGGGCTGCCGGAGACCGGCCGTGACCGGGACGGCGTTTTGGAGTTGAGTATTTTTTAGACAGCGGGATAAATTAGGAGAGATAAGATTGGAGCAGGTAAAAAGCGACAAGGTATTTTTTCATGTGTTCCCCACGCTGAAGGTGGAGGATGATATCCAGATTCTGTTTGCAGATGTGGAGGTTAAGAAGATCACGACGAATTCACGCCGTGATTTTCTTCATGTACACATTTTCAGCAGGCATCTGATTCAGAAGAAGCAGATCTGGCAGATGGAGCAGCGGATCAAGGACCAGCTCTTTGCGAAAACAGCGGTAAGTGTGCAGATTATCGAGGAGTATGCCCTGTCAGGGCAGTATACCCCGGAAGCTCTGATGACCGAGTACCGGGAGAGTATCCTTCTTGAGCTGAAGGAGATCAGCGTGCTTGCTTCCGGCATGTTTGCGCAGGCGGCCATTCATTATGATGAGGGGAAGGTGGTCTGCCTGGAACTCCTGAATACAATTGTGTCGGAAGGACGCAGGGAAGAGATCCTGGATTTCCTGGAGAAGATGTTTGCTGAGCGGTTTCACATCGAAGCGGACATCCGCATTACCTACCGGGAGCCGGAAGGAAACGGGACCAGAGAGTACGACGAACAGAGAATTCAGCAGGAGATCAACGCGATATTCGAGAGAAGGGCAAAGCAGCGAGGAGAAATTGTTCCTGCCGGAAGAAACGAGGGCGCGCAGACCGCGGAAGCGGCGGGAGAAGCCGGAGGCGCGGCGGGCGGAGCCGCTTCCGGATCCTCAGCGGGCGGCAGCCGCGGAAATCATACAGGAGCAGCAGGAAAGAGCTCTGCAGGCAGCGCTGAGAAGGGAAAGAAAGGTTTTGGCAAAGGCGGATTTAAGAAGAAGGACTTCTACCGTCCGGTCAAGACCGGAGATGATCCGAACCTGATCTACGGCAGGAATTTTGACGATGAACCGATCACTCTTGACCAGGTTGTCGCAGAGATGGGAGAGATCACCTTCCACGGGAAGATCATCAGCTTTGATACAAGAGAGATCCGCAATGAAAAGACGATCATCATATTTGCGGTCACAGACTTTACAGACACGATCACCGTGAAAATGTTCGCCCGCAATGACCAGCTTCCGGAAATACTGGGCGAGCTGAAGAAAGGGGCGTTCGTCAAGATCAAGGGCGTGACGACCATTGACAAATTTGACGGAGAGCTGACCATCGGATCCATCACCGGCATCAAGAAGATCGGGGACTTTACGGTTTCCAGGAAGGACTTAAGCCCTCTGAAAAGAGTGGAGCTGCACTGCCATACAAAGATGAGTGATATGGACGGCGTGTCCGAGGTTAAGAATATCGTTAAGCGCGCCCATGACTGGGGACATCCGGCCATCGCGATCACAGATCACGGCGTGGCGCAGGCATTCCCGGATGCGAACCATTATATAGAGACACTGGACAAGGATGATCCCTTCAAGATTATTTACGGTGTGGAAGGCTACGTGGTGGATGATCTGACGGAGATCGCTGTCAATGCGGGGGAACAGTCGCTTGACGATACATATATAGTGTTTGATATTGAGACCACAGGATTCAGTTCCATCCGGGACAGGATCATTGAGATCGGCGCTGTCAAGGTGGTGAACGGGAAGATCGTGGACAGGTTCAGCACATTCGTGAACCCGGAACGCCCGATCCCCTTTGAGATCACGAATCTGACCAGCATCACGGATGAGATGGTCATGGGTTCTCCCAATATTGAGACCGTGCTCCCGCAGTTCCTTGAATTCGTGGGGGACGGGGTGCTTGTGGCCCACAACGCGGGATTTGACATGGGATTTATTGAGCAGAACTGCCGTGAGCAGGGGCTGAGCGACCGCTTTGTCTATGTGGACACCGTGGCGCTGGCGCGAGTGCTCCTGCCGACCCTGTCTAAATATAAGCTGAATATTGTTGCAAAGGCGCTGAATATCTCTCTTGAGAATCACCACAGGGCAGTGGACGACGCGGGGGCAACGGCAGAGATTTTCGTGAAATTCGTTGAGATGCTGAAAAAGGACAACATCACCACGCTGAAAGAAGTCAACAGATACGGGGACCGAAATGTAAATGCCATCCGAAAAATGCCTACCCACCATATTATTATCCTTGCAAAGAATAATATCGGCAGGTATAACCTGTACCAGCTGATCACAGAGTCCCATCTGACTTATTATTCAAGGCGGCCCAGGATTCCGAAGAGCCTGCTCAATGAACACAGGGAAGGGCTCCTGATCGGCAGCGCCTGCGAGGCGGGCGAACTGTACCAGGCAGTGCTGGAGAAGCGCTCTGCCGAGCAGATCGCCAGGCTGGCGGATTTCTATGATTACTATGAGATACAGCCGCTGGGGAACAACCGCTTCATGATCGAGAGCGACCGCACGCCGGATATAACTTCTGACGAGGATCTCAGGAATATCAACCGGGAGATCGTGGAACTGGGAGAAAAATTCGGGAAACCCGTGGTCGCCACCTGCGACGTGCATTTCCTTGACCCGGAAGATGAAGTGTACCGCCGTATTATCATGGCCGGCAAAGGTTTTGACGATGCGGATACCCAGCCGCCCCTCTATCTGAGGACAACAGAGGAAATGCTGGAAGAATTCTCTTACCTGGGCGCGGCAAAGGCGCGTGAGATCGTCATTGACAACCCGGTCAAGATCGCGGGCATGGTGGAGAAGATCTCGCCGGTAAATCCGAACAAATGCCCGCCGGTTATCGAGAATTCGGATCAGGAGCTCCGAAATATCTGTTACCGCAAAGCGCATGAAATGTACGGGGAAGATCTGCCTGTGCAGGTGTCGGAGAGACTGGAAAAGGAGCTGAACTCCATTATATCCAACGGTTACGCCGTTATGTATATTATTGCCCAGAAGCTTGTGTGGAAGTCCAATGCAGACGGCTACCTGGTTGGTTCCCGTGGTTCGGTCGGGTCGTCCTTTGTGGCGACCATGGCGGGAATCACGGAAGTGAATCCCTTAAGTCCGCATTATTATTGTAAAAACTGCCATTACAGCGATTTTGAGTCTGATGAAGTGCGCTCATATGCAGGAGGCTGCGGATTTGATATGCCGGACAAGAACTGTCCGGTGTGCGGCGAGCCGCTTGTAAAGGCTGGATTTGACATCCCCTTTGAGACTTTCCTCGGATTCAAGGGTGATAAAGAGCCGGATATTGACTTGAACTTCTCCGGCGATTATCAGGCGAAAGCCCACAAATATACGGAGGTGCTCTTTGGAGAAGGGCATACGTTTAAGGCGGGAACGATCGGCACGCTAGCGGATAAGACTGCGTACGGCTTTGTGAAGAATTATTATGAAGAGCATGAGCAAAGGAAACGCAGGTGCGAGATCGAGAGGATCACCGAAGGGTGCACCGGGATCCGGCGCAGTACCGGGCAGCATCCGGGAGGCATCGTGGTGCTTCCCCACGGGCATGACATCAATGAGTTCACGCCTGTCCAGCACCCGGCAAACGATATGGAGTGCGGGATCATTACAACCCATTTTGATTATCACTCCATTGACCATAACCTTCTGAAACTTGATATCCTCGGACACGATGATCCGACCATGATCCGTACCCTGGAGGACTATATTACATCCGATGCCATGGACAATGAATACAATGCTGACAATCCGTTTATTGCCACGGAGATTCCGTTGGATGATAAGCAGGTGATCGAACTGTTCCACGGGACAGAGGTGCTGGGGATCAAACCGGAGGACATCGACGGATGCAAGCTGGGAAGTCTCGGTATTCCTGAGTTCGGTACGGACTTTGTTATCCAGATGGTGGAGGATACCAAGCCTCAGACCCTGTCAGACCTGATCCGTATTTCCGGTCTGTCCCACGGTACAAATGTGTGGCTGGGAAATGCCCAGGAACTTGTAAAATCCGGAAAGGCGACCATTTCAACCGCGATCTGTACCCGAGACGATATTATGATCTATCTGATCAA
>DXCD01000113.1 GCA_019116185.1 Candidatus Mediterraneibacter stercorigallinarum | reverse complement strand
AACAGACTATATCAGCAGACTGTTTACGGATTTTATGGAGTTCCACGGCGACCGCTATTTTAAAGACGACCATGCAATTGTGGGCGGCATCGCATATTTCCACGGTATGCCCGTAACTGTGATTGCCCAGGCAAAAGGAAAGACAACAAAGGAAAACCTTGACAGGAATTTCTCCATGCCATCTCCGGACGGATACAGGAAGGCCCTGCGTTTGATGAAGCAGGCAGAAAAATTCGGACGCCCGGTCATCTGTTTTGTGGATACTCCGGGAGCTTTCTGCGGGCTGGAGGCAGAAGAGAGAGGACAGGGGGAAGCGATTGCAAGAAATCTGTTCGAACTGTCCGGCTTGAAAGTCCCGGTCCTTTCTGTTGTGATCGGCGAGGGAGGAAGCGGCGGAGCCCTGGCAATGGCTGTGGCAGATGAAGTATGGATGCTTGAGAATTCCATCTATTCTGTCCTGTCCCCGGAAGGCTTTGCGAGTATTCTCTGGAAAGACAGCAAGAGAGCCAGCGAGGCTGCGGAAGTGATGAAGCTGACAGCACAGGATCTGGAAAAACTGGGCGTCATAGAACAGGTGATTGCTGAACCTGAAGAATTCAGCGATGCAAATCTGGATCTTGTATGCAGGGATATGGCAAGGAAGATTGCAGACTTCCTTGAAAAATATTGTGCCATGGATACAGAGAAACTGACCGCGAGACGGTACGAAAGATTCCGCAGGATTTAATATCAGGCAGAACCGGGGATATTCAGTAAACAGGAAATGTGAGGGCAGATATGAAAAATATCAGAATTGGCGAAAAAATCACGAAGATCCCGTTGATCCAGGGTGGAATGGGCGTGGGAGTCAGTCTCGGAAGGCTGGCGGGAACCGTGGCGCGGGAAGGCGGCATCGGCATCATTTCCAGCGCTCAGATCGGATACAGGGAGGAAGACTTTGACAGAGCGCCCGCGGAGGCGAATATCAGGGCCATTGAAAGCGAAATGCGAAAGGCAAGGAAAATCTCTCCCGAAGGGATCATAGGATATAATGTAATGACTGCCCTGAAAGAACATGCAGACCATGTAAAGGCAGCCGTCAGAGCGGGGGCCGACATTATCATATCGGGAGCAGGACTTCCCACGGATCTCCCTGCGCTGACAGAAGGGAGCAGCACGAAGATCGCGCCTATCGTCTCCACTGATAAATCGGCGAATGTCATCCTGAAGTACTGGGACAGAAAATATAAGAGAACAGCGGATCTTGTCGTGATCGAAGGCCCGGAGGCGGGAGGGCATCTCGGCTTTAAGAAGGAAGAACTGGCAGAATACACGCCGGAAGCCTATGGACAGGAAATACAGAAGATCATTTCCACGGTTAAGAAGTATGCAGAAAAGTATGGCACAGAGATACCGGTCGTAGTGGCAGGCGGGATTTATGACAGCAGCGACGTAAAACGGGTGATGAGCCTCGGGGCGGACGGCGTGCAGGTGGCGACCCGTTTTGTCACGACAGAGGAGTGCGATGCGGATATCCGTTATAAGGAAGCCTATATCAATGCGTCAAAAGAAGACATTATGATTGTGAAAAGCCCGGTCGGAATGCCGGGGAGGGCGATCATGAATCCTTTCATGAAACAAGTAGAGGAAGGCGGGAAGATCCCTCACAGTCCGTGCCACAGATGTCTTGCAAAATGCAGCCCGGCAGATATTCCGTACTGCATTACGGACGGTCTTATTGAAGCCGTAAAGGGAAATGTAGAGAAAGGGCTTCTCTTCTGCGGGGCAAAAGCCTGGAGGGCAGAGAAGATTGATACCGTCAGGGAAGCAGTGCAGGAATTGTTCGCCTGACAGAAAGGAGAGAAAAATGGATCCGCGTGAAACCATCAATGATATTCTGGTCAATCTCTTTAATGAAATATGGAAATTAGAAGAAGAGGCGATCATAACAGAAGAGTTTAAAGATATTACCAATAATGATATGCACATCATAGAAGCCGTCGGGCTCACCGGAGAGAACACGATGTCTATGGTGGCGAAAAAGATGGGGATCACGGCAGGTTCTCTTACGACTTCAGTAAACGGCCTGGTCAACAAAAAATATGTGACACGGCAGAGGAGTGATCAGGACAGACGGGTTATTTTTCTCCGGCTTACAGATAAAGGATTCAAGGCATATAAGCACCACCAGGAGTATCACAGGCAGATGACAGATGCGGTGATCGGGACTTTGGAAGAGGATGAGATACCGGTTCTTGTGAAAACTCTGAGGGGGTTGTCGGAATTTTTCAGAGGATATAAGGATAAGATTAAAAATTAATTATAACGTGAAAAACTGAGGAAGAATTTTATTCTGAGAAACAAAAAAGTTTGACCTTTTCATGAAAATGATGTACAATCCCATATGGAACTTTTTGAATTGAGTTGAATATTTAAGGGCACTGACATCAATACAGATGCCAATGCCGGAAATACTTGGTTGTATTATTTTAGGAGGGAACAAGTATGGCATTAAAGAAAACAAATTCAACAACAAAAGCAGCAGCAAAAAAAGAGACCGCAGTAAAGGCTGAACCGGCTAAAACAGCAGACAAAGCAGTAAAAGCCGAGCCGGCTAAAGCAGCAGACAAAGCAGCAAAGGCAGAGCCTGCAAAAGCGATCGAGACGAAGAAAGACACAACGAAAAAGCTTGAGACAAAAGCAGCAGTTTTAGTAGATACACCAGAAGCAGAGACAGAAGAGAAAAAGACAGCAGCTGCAAAGAAGACAGCGGCTAAGAAAACGACTGCAAAGAAGACGACAGCAGCTAAGAAAACAACAACAGCGAAGAAGACAACGACAACAAAGAAAGCGGCAGCTAAGAAGGATGAGATCAAGACAGAGATCTTCCTGCAGTTCTCAGGCAAAGAGTACACACAGGATGAGATCCTTCAGAAAGTAAAAGATATCTGGACATATGACCTGAACAATAATGTAGATGACATTAAAGATGTACAGCTTTATCTGAAACCGGAAGAATCCGCTGCATATTATGTGGTGAACGGAAACACAACCGGAAAAGTAGTGCTGTAAGCTTAAAAGACAGAAAAAGCAAATAACTCCTCTCTGCACCGGGGATGTTCCTGTATGGGAAAGTTCCTGTGCAGAGGGGATTTTTCTTTCTCAGCATTGTGTTATAATGAGATATAAGATGGGGATTCGGGTTTCAGGGGCAGAAACCGGCTCCGGAAAATAACAGAGCAGGAAATGGAGACGATCACAGTGGATGAACTAATAAGGAAAGAAAAGGAACGGCTCGAGCAGCAGATCCGTTTCATAACAGAGGCAGACAAGGTGAAAAATATCTTCCGCCAGACGTATCTTGCAGACGGGAAGAGGAAGGAAAATGATGCCGAACATTCCTGGCATCTGGCGCTTTCGGCAGTCCTTCTGAAAGAGCATATGAAGGAAGAGGCAGATCTGACAAAGGTAATGATCATGGTTCTGATCCATGACCTTGTGGAGATTGACGCAGGGGATACTTACGCATATGACGAGGCGGGCGCGGCGACAAAGAGGGAGCGTGAAGTGAAGGCAGCGGAGCGCATTTTCGGGCTCCTGCCGGAAGATCAGGGAAGTTATTTCCGCGCGCTGTGGGATGAGTTCGAGGAGTATGAGACAGCAGACGCAAAATTTGCCCACCTGCTCGATAATTTTCAGCCGCTTCTTCTCAATGACGCCTCAGAAGGAAAGAGCTGGGCAGAACACGGGGTGCACAAGTCCCAGGTGTGCAGGCGTAACGCTCGTATTGAGGAAACCTCGGAACTGGTGTGGGAGAAAATGCTGGAGATCATGGATAAACATGTAGAAAGAGGAAATTTAAATGAAGATTGAGCATATCGCAATGTATGTAAATGAGTTGGAAAAGGCAAGGGACTTTTTCATAAAATATTTCGGCGCGGTCTCGAATGACGGGTATCATAATAAAAATACAGGATTTCGTTCGTATTTCCTGTCTTTTGACAGCGGGGCAAGACTGGAGATCATGAACAGGCCGGACATGGACGATGCAGAAAAGACGCCTGCCAGGACCGGGCTTATCCACATTGCGTTCAGTGTCAGGAGCAGGGAGAAGGTAGACACGCTGACAGCAAGACTAAAAGAAGACGGATTTGAGGTGGTCAGCGGCCCCCGCACGACCGGAGACGGCTATTATGAGAGCTGTATCGCAGGAATAGAAGGAAACCAGATTGAGATAACAGTCTGATTATATGAAACAGCAAAGGGAAGAAAGGATGATTCGGAATGTATGAAAAAGAGATAGAACAGCTTCAGGAGATCATTGATGAGAGCAGCCGGATCGTATTCTTCGGGGGAGCAGGAGTATCCACGGAGAGCGGGATCCCGGATTTTCGCAGCGCGGACGGCATCTATCACCAGAAATATAAGTACTCGCCGGAGCAGGTCGTAAGCCACAGCTTTTTTGTCAGATATCCGGAAGCATTTTATGAATTCTATAAAGAGAAAATGATGGCCCTTGACGCGCGGCCGAACCCCGCGCATATTAAACTCGCAGAATTGGAGAAAGCGGGAAAGCTCACGGCTGTTGTGACCCAGAATATTGACGGGCTTCATCAGGCGGCAGGCAGCAGGAATGTATATGAGCTCCACGGAAGCATCCACAGAAACTATTGCATGCGGTGCGGAAAATTTTATGATGCAGAATATGTAAAAGGATATGACGGCGTTCCCAGATGCGAGTGCGGCGGGATGATTAAGCCGGATGTGGTGCTTTATGAAGAGGGGCTGGATCAGGACACCATACAGGGAGCGGTACGCGCGATCTCGCAGGCTGATACTCTGATCATCGGCGGCACATCACTGGTCGTGTATCCGGCGGCCGGATTTATTGATTATTTCAATGGAAAACATCTGGTGGTGATCAACAAGTCCGAGACAGCAAGAGCGGTCCGGGCGGAGCTGACGATCGCCGCGCCAATCGGAGAAGTAATGAAAAAGCTCAGAATATAATCGGAACTTCTGAGCTTCTGCATAACGGCAGTGCGGCGGGCGGGCTATCGCTCCCACCTTCCGGATGCCCCGCATGGCAGCACCAGGCCGGACTCAGTCACAGGCAGTCCGATCTCCTGAGATTCTACATGGCCGCCCCACGGTTTCAGTTCGGTTGCGATCATGTAAGTGAGGACCGCCGGGGCAAGTCCCGTGGTGTAAGAATTCACAAGGAAGAATAAGGCATCCTTTGAGAGAATCCTGGTACACAGTTTGATCAGCGGGTGAATCATATCCTCGATCTTCCAGATCTCGCCTTTGGGACCTCTCCCGTAAGACGGCGGATCCATGATAATGGCATCGTAAGTATTTCCCCTGCGTATCTCACGCTCTACAAATTTGACACAGTCGTCCACCAGCCAGCGGATCGGCGCGTCTTTCAGACCGGAGGATACGGCGTTTTCCTTTGCCCATCCGACCATGCCCTTGGAGGCGTCTACATGAGTGACATGGGCTCCCGCCGCAGCCGCGGCAAGTGTCGCGCCGCCGGTGTAGGCGAAAAGATTCAGCACCTTGACCGGCCGGCCGGCGTGGCGGATCTTCCCGGAAAACCAGTCCCAGTTTGTCGCCTGCTCGGGGAAAAGTCCGGTATGCTTGAAGCTGAACGGCTTCAGGTTAAATGTAAGCTCACCGTAATGGATCTGCCATTGCTGGGGCAGGCGGAAGAATTCCCATTCGCCGCCGCCTTTTTTGCTGCGGTGGTAGTGCCCGTTCATTTTCTTCCAGCCAGCGTGCTTTTTCGGAGTGTCCCAGATGACCTGGGGATCCGGGCGGACGAGGAGATAATCTCCCCAGCGCTCCAGTTTCTCTCCTTTTGAACAGTCTATGACTTCGTAATCTTTCCAGTGTTCTGCAATCCACATATCAGCGATTCCTTTCTTAAATTAAGATTTATTCCTGTTGTGCATTCATCTGATTATAGCATAGAGAAAGACAGCAGGAAAGAGTGAAAATTATGAGGCGCAAAATGGCGGCGGAATGATAGGGCGGGGAAACGACAGGGCTGTTTTTTGTCATATTATGCGCACCGAAATCCTGGTCAGATAATCTTCTTCCTTTGCGGAAAATTCATCAAGTACTGCTTCTTTATATACATATTCTCCGGGGATAAGGCCATGCTCTTCCAGATAAGCCATGAGCATGGCCAGCGCCCGGTCAGACTGGTAATAATCGCCTCTGAGATACACGGCGGCATAGGTGCCCTGCTTTTTCACATGAGTTTCCAGATGATCCGGGACGCGGCCGGCGGGGAGGATGACTTTGGTGAAAAAATATGCATAAGTTTCCCTGTCCCCGTTTTTAAGGGCGGGGACTGGGAGCATGGCGCCGTAAGGATGGCCGCAGTTTAAGCGGCAGCTGTTACATTCCCCGATGTGCCTGCACAGGCAGGAGAAGATCTGATCGTGGTCGTCGGAAAAAATGGGAGCGCTCAGGACCAGGAGCTCGTCTTTAGCCTGCTCTTCCAGGCGGACGTCCGACAGATCGTGAAGTCCGCGGAATTCTTTCGCCTGACGGATCAGGTCCAGCTTTGTATTGATAACGGTCTGAATGCGGTGGAGCTGTTCAAGCTCTGCCGCTACTTTTTTCTGCTGCGTGAGAAGAAGCCCTTCCACGGCGGACGGGTTCTGATTGCTGATGAATTCCCTGATCTCCTTGAGAGGCATGCCAAGTTCTTTCAGGCAGGTGATGGTGAAGAAGACATCGCACTGGTTTTCGCTGTAATACCGGTAGCCCTTCTCGTCAGTATAAGCGGGGGAGAAAAGCCCGATCTCATCATAATGAAATAAAGTCCGCTTATTCGTTCCGCATAATCTGGCAAAATCCCCTGTTTTTATGCACGGAATACTAAATTTCTGCATAATTATACATTTCCTCCTTGACTATACCGTAACGGTATACTTTATTATATGGGCAGAGTGCCCGCGGGTCAAGCAGGATCATAACTACGGGACAGAAGAAAGATATGGAAAAAGCGGCGCGCCCTGCCCATACAGGTTGGGCGCGGATTGAAAAATAGAAAAGCGAGGGATAAAAGATGCCGAAATTAAGTGAACGGGTCGGGACATTTACAGATTCCGTGATCCGCAGAATGACAAGGATCAGTGATGAATACGGAGCGATTAACCTTTCTCAGGGATTTCCGGATTTTGATCCGCCCAGGGAGATCATGGATGCGCTTGCCAAGGCAGCGTATGCGGGACCGCATCAGTACTCCGTGACTTTCGGAGCGGAGAATTTCAGAGAAGCGCTGGCCAGAAAGCAGGGAAAGGCGATCGGAAGGACCATTGATCCGGAGACAGAGATCGTGGTCACATGCGGCGGCACAGAGGCAATGATGTGCGCCATGATGACGATCTGCAATCCGGGGGACAAGGTTATGGTGTTCTCGCCGTTCTATGAGAATTACGGGGCGGACGCCATATTGTCCGGCGCAGAGCCTATCTATATCCCGCTTGTGCCGCCGGAATATAATTTTGACATGTCTTTGGTCGAGAAAGGATTTCAGGAGGGGGCGAAGGCGATCATTGTCTGCAATCCGTCGAACCCCTGCGGAAAGGTGTTCTCAAGGGAAGAACTGACCGGGATCGGAGAGCTTGCCCTGAAGTATGACGCGTTTGTCGTAACGGACGAGGTATATGAGCATATGGTATATGCGCCGTATCGTCATACCTGCATGGCGTCTCTTCCGGGGATGTATGACCACACGATCACCTGCAATTCCCTTTCCAAGACCTATTCCATCACAGGCTGGAGGCTCGGGTATCTCATCGGACCCGAAGAAGTGATCGAGGCGGCCAAGAAGGTCCATGATTTCCTTACCGTGGGAGCTGCCGCGCCGCTTCAGGAGGCAGCGGTGGCAGGACTGAATTTCCCGGAATCCTACTATGAGAAGCTGCTGGAGACCTACACGGAGAAGAGAGATTATTTCCTGAAAGGGCTGGACGAGATCGGCCTGAAGCACAATGTGCCCCAGGGGACTTATTTTGTGCTGATCGACATCCGGGAGTTCCTGGATCTGCCGATGTTTAAGGGATATACAGATCTGGAATTCTGCGAGTGGATGATCCGGAATATCAAGGTGGCGGCAGTGCCCGGATCCAGTTTCTTTAAAGAAGAAGTGAACAATCTGATCCGGCTGCATTTCGCCAGGGAGAAGGAGACCATTGACGAAGCGATCCGCCGTCTGGCGAAGTTGAGGGAGTTGTTATCATGAAATCATATTCAGTATATTTTGCAAACTATACCATCGGAGAGGATGCTTATGACCAGGTGCGGCAGGTGTGCCCTGCGTACGGGAAGCGCGTCCTGCTGATCGGAGGATCAAAGGCGCTTGAGGCGGCAGAAGAGCTTCTGCGCGATGCGGTCAAAGACTGTGAGCTGGAGATCGTGGACACCGTGCATTTCGGATCAGACTGCACCTATGCGGCGATCGACCGCTGGGCGGCTCATGCAGGGGAATGCAAAGCGGACATGATCTTCGGAATGGGCGGAGGCAAGGCTCTGGACACTGCCAAGGGAGCGGCAGAGCGGGCGGGGATCCCGGTGTTTACCTTCCCGACCATCGCGGCGACCTGCGCGGCGACGACAGCCCTTTCCGTGGTGTATAAGGAAGATGGGAATTTTGACAGCTTTTACTTTTTTGATAAACCGGCAAGACACTGCTTTATCAATACCCGCGTAATTGCGGACGCGCCGTATCAGTATCTGCGGGCAGGCATGGGAGATACCATGGGCAAGTTCTTTGAGTGTCATTTTGCCGCAAGAGGCGATCAGCTCGACCACAGCTCGGCCCTGGGACGGGAGATCAGCAATCTCTGTTACGCGCCGCTTCTTGACCACGGCGTACAGGCGCTGAAGGACTGCATGGAGCACAAGGCGTCCTATGACCTGCAGCAGGCAGTGCTCGCCAATATTGTCAGCACGGGCATGGTGTCACTGATGGTGCTGGATGATTATAACTGCGCGGTGGCGCACTCGGTATACTACGGGCTTGTTCTTCTTCCGGGATTTGAGGAAAAGTACCTGCACGGGGACGTGGTGGCGTACGGCGTGCTCGTGCAGCTTGCGGTTGACAAAGACATGGAGAGGCTTGCAGAGGCAAAGAAATTCCTGAAAGAACTGGGTATCCCGTCTACTCTCAGAGAGATGGAAGTACCCCTTGACAGAGAAGCGCTCTCAGAGGTGCTCAGGGAGACCGTGACCGGACCTGATATGGATCATATTCCTTACCCGGTGACAGAAGACATGGTCTTCGAGGCAATGAAAGTGGTGGAAGGATTAGAGTAAAATGAAGGAAAAGAAAATCACTGGAAAGCAAACAGCTGAAAAACAGATAAATGTAAGGAAAACAGAAGTTACATACGTGAATAAGAAAAACCTGCTGAAATTTATTTTCGGATCCGCATTCGGGGTTCTCATGTTCCTTGTGCCGATCCCCTATGAGGAATCCTTTACCACGCTCCTCGACTTTGTGAAGATGTGGATTTCAGCGCTGTTCGGAGGAAGCCTGCCCTATGTGATCATGGTACTCCTGATCGTGTCAGCAGTGGTCAGCTTAATTGATTTTATTTTTAAGCCCGCGGTCATCAGGAACAACCGGTATCTGAAGAAGGCCTTCTGCACGACTCCGCTTTACCTTGTTTCAAAAATCATCGGAGCGGCGGCAGGCGTGATGGTTGTCCTGCAGATCGGTCCTGAGATCGTAATCTCCCCGGACACGGGAGGAACAATTATCGATCTGTGCGGGACCCTTTTCTGTATCCTGATCGCGTTCAGTTTTATGCTGCCTTTTCTTACGGATTGTGGTATCATGGAATTCTTAGGCGTGATCACCCGCCCGGTGGTAAGGCCTTTGTTCCATGTGCCGGGGCGCGCGTCAGTGGATCTGATCGCCTCCTGGTTCGGCGCCGCAAACGCAGCGGTCATCCTGACGAGGGAGCAGTATATGAAAGGATTCTACACAAAGAGGGAGGCCGGGTACATTATGACGAACTTCTCCCTTGTGTCCGTGCCGTTCTGCCTCATGGTGGCAAATACAATCGGTCTGGATTCAAGTTTCCCGATCTTCTATCTGTGTATCTGCCTGGTGGGAGTGGCGCTTGCGGTAATCATTGCAAGGATACCGCCAATCCGCACGATCCCGGATACTTACAGGGAAGAGACCGGGAAGCAGGTCGTGGAGGACCTGCCGGATGAAAAGGGCATCCTTGAGTATGCCCTGGAATCAAGCTGCAAGAGGGCAAGTGAATTCCATGCGGACACGGTGCTGAGCAGCGGTCTGGAAGTGATGATGGGAACCCTGTTCGACCTGATCCCCATCGTGGCGTCCTGGGGCGTGATCGCTCTGGCAGTCGCTACCTATACGCCGCTCTTTGACTGGATTTCTTATCCCATGGGCCTGTATCTCCAGCTCTTCGGCGTGCAGGACGCCTTTGCAGTAGCTCCGGCTACTCTGGTCGGATTCACGGACATGTTCATTCCGGCGCTTCTTCTCGCAGGGGCGGACGTTGCTGTTAAGACGAAATTTATTATCGGCGTGCTGTCTCTTGTGCAGATCATTTATCTGACAGAGGTGGGCACGGTAGTCATTAAGAGCGAAGTGCCTCTTGGCTTTGGAAAGCTTTTTATCCTCTTTATGGAGAGAACCCTGATCGCAATCCCGCTGATCGTGCTGTTTGCGAATTTCATCTATTGATAGGAGTAATATGATAAAAGCAGTTTTTTTTGACGTTGACGGGACACTTGTTTCCCATGCAGAAAATGAGGTGCCCGCCAGCACCAGAAGATCAATAAACAAACTGAAAGAGAGAAACATTAAATGCGTCGTTGCTACCGGAAGACATATGCTGGAGCTGGCAGAGCTGCCGGTCAGAGATATTGAGTTTGACGGGTATATCACTCTGAACGGACAGCTGTGCCTGGATGACAGGCGGTCCGTGATCTGCGGTACTCCGATCTCCGGAAAAGACAAAGAGCAGATTATCCGGCTGTTTGAAGAACAAAGACTTCCCATCGTGCTCGTAGAGAAGGACGCAATGTATATAAACTTTGTAAATCAGCAGGTTGAGCAGGCACAGAAAGCGGTGTCCACGGATGTTCCGTCGCCGGGCAGTTATACCGGTAATGAAATATATCAGGCAGTCGCTTATGTTGATCAAAAAGAAGGCGATTTCCTGAAAAGCTGTCTGCCGGAATGCAAGATCACGAGGTGGAATGAGTATGCGGTTGATATCATTTCATGCCATGGCGGCAAAAGGTACGGTATAGAGCAGTATCTGGAGAAATACAGCATCAGCAGGCAAGAGACCATGTCATTCGGAGATGGAGAAAATGATATTGAAATGCTGGAGTTCACTGAGGTCGGAATCGCAATGGGAAATGCCGGGGATGAGGTAAAAGCATGTGCAGATTTTGCCGCGGCAGGAATAGATGAAGACGGGATAGAAAAAGCATTGCAACATTACGGGCTGATTGATTAAATCTGGATTTGCCGGGGAGACGACCGATGGAGATAACGTCCGAAAACCGTAGTTGATTTTAAGACGTATTCGTGGCGGGCGGGGATGTGGCTCAGGTTCCGGCTCCACGATTTGGGAAAGACGTAAAAGGAATGGGATACAGC
>DXCD01000014.1 GCA_019116185.1 Candidatus Mediterraneibacter stercorigallinarum | reverse complement strand
TCCGCTTTGAAATTGTTTTTAGCTGTATCCCATTCCTTTTACGTCTTTCCCAAATCGTGGAGCCGGAACCAGAGCCACATCCCCGCCCGCCACGAATACGTCTTAAAATATACTACGGTTTTCGGACGTTTTATTCACCGGCTGTCTCCCCGACAAATCCAGATTTCACTCTTTGAGAAGGATCACAGCTTCATATGGCCGCAGTTCCTCCCCTATCTCTCCTGCATAGTTATGGATCAGCGTCTTTGCATCTTTCCACTCATCCGTCAGCGGGCATTTCACTGTGCTCCCGGTAAAGTTCGCGCACACGAGCATCCGGCTCTTTTGATCTGTCCGTGTATAGGCAAAGACCGCTTCATCCTCGGGCAGAAGAAGCCGGAATTCTCCATCTGTGAAGACCGGGTATTCTTTTCTTAAATGCACCAGTTTTTTATAGAAATGGTATACAGAATCAGGATTTTCCATCTCTGCTTCTGCATTGATCTGCATATAATTAGGATTGACAGAAATCCATGGAGTGCCCGCTGTAAAACCGGCATTCATTTTCCTGCTCCACTGCATAGGCGTGCGGGCGTTATCCCTGCTCTTGGCATAGATGGACCGCATCACGTCCTCACGCTCATATCCCGCTTCCATTCTCTCATAATACATATTGATAGTCTCCACATCCCGGTAGTCACGGATGTCAGAGAATTTCACATTGGTCATGCCCAGTTCTTCTCCCTGGTAAATGTAAGGGGTTCCCTGCATCCCATGGAGCACTGCTGCGAGCATTTTTGCGGATTCTGTCCGGTATCTTCCGTCATCGCCCCAGCGGGACACGATGCGCGGCAGGTCATGGTTATCCCAGAACAGGCTGTTCCAGCCGTTTTGATACAGTTCTTTCTGCCATTTTGCCAGGCAGGCTTTCAGCTTCACTAGGGAAAGGGGCGCCAGATCCCATTTTTCTTTTCCTTCCTGCTGGTCCAGCCCGATATGTTCGAACTGGAAGACCATGGAGAATTCGCTGCCATCGGGATTACTGTATTTCTTCGCGATCTCAGGCGTGGCTCCCCAGGCTTCCCCCACTGTAATCAAGTCCCCTTTCTGGAAGGTCTCTCGGCTCAGCTCTCTGAGAAATTCATGGAGTCTCGGACCGTTGTTTGTGATCCCAAGATCCGGCTCTTTGGCAATCTGGTCAATCACATCCAGGCGGAAGCCGCCTGCGCCGCGGTCCATCCACCAGAGGATCATATCATAGATCTCCCGCCGGACCTTCGGATTCTCCCAGTTCAGATCCGGCTGTTCCGGCGCGAATTGATGGAAATAGTACTGGTTCACTTCCGGCACCCATTCCCACGCCGGCCCTCCGAATACTGCCTTCATGTCATTGGGGTATACCCCCTCTTTCCCGTCCCGCCATACATAATAATCGTGATAAGGGTTGTCTCTGCTTTTTTTCGCCTCAAGAAACCATCGGTGTTCGTCAGATGTGTGGTTGAGCACCAGATCCATAATAATGCGGATATTCCTCTTTTTAGCTTCTGCAATCAATTCATCCATATCTGCAAGCGTCCCGAACATGGGGTCAATATCCTGATAATCTGAGATATCATATCCATTGTCGTTCTGCGGGGAACAGTACATAGGAGAGATCCACACCGCGTCGATCCCCAAATCCTCCAGATAATCCAGTCTCTGGATGATGCCGCGGATGTCGCCCACCCCATCCCCGTCAGAGTCCTGAAAACTCTTCGGGTAGATCTGGTAAATAACTGCATTCTTCCACCATTTTTCCTTTTTCTCTGTCATATTTTAGTCCTCATTTCTCTCTGTTATTGTTTCTTGTTTGACACAAGCCATGATATCTCCCGGATCTTCATATTTTTCGAATCAGCGTCCCCTTAGGCTTCAGGACTCCTTCTTCGAAATTGCGTTCAAAAAGAATCTCCCCGCCTGCCCCGGTCTGCACATCTTCATCCGAACAGTTTACCAAGACCTCCATTTTCCCGCCCTTGGAATCCAGTTTAATGTATTCAATGCACCGCCTGTTCTCATAAGCATTCGGGAAATGGAAATGCAGGCTCCTGCATGCCTCCTCTGATTTCCGCATATGGATCAGGGACTTCATCTGCCCGATCCGCTCCCGGTACTTCCCTTCTTCGATCTCGTCCCAGGGCATGCACCGGCGGCAGTCCGGGTCAAATCCGCCTTCCATAGCAATCTCTGTTCCATAATAAATACAGGTGCTTCCCGGCAGTGTAAAGAGAATGGCAAGCTGCTGATAAAAGAGATCCAGATCATGGAAGCGGTTCATCAGCCGTTCTGTATCATGGGAATCCAGCAGATTAAAAAGCACGTTATTATTCTGCTGCATATACATTGTATAACAGCGGTTAACCATATATTCAAATTCGTTCTTATCCATAGCGCTGTCCAAAAAATAATCATGTATGCCGCTCATAAGGGGATAATTCATAACAGAGTCATACTCGTCTCCTGCCAGCCACTGGCTCGCGTCATGCCAGATCTCGCCCAGGAGATAGATGTCAGGCTTAAGACCTTTTAAATGCTCCCTTATTTTCTTAAGAAACCGATGGGACACCTCATTTCCCACGTCGAATCGGATTCCGTCAATGTCATACTTCCTGATCCAGCTTTCACATACACCGCTGAAATAACGGATCACCTCTTCATTGTTGGTATTCAGCTTTGGCATCCAGTCCGCAAAAGCAAACGAATAAAACCTTCCGTCCCTCGTATTTTCATGCCTGCGTATATCGGACCAGTCCTGCACCATAAACCAATCCGCATATTCTGAATCCCGGCCCTTTTCCTGCACATCCTTCCAGGGCGCGAATTTTCTTCCACAATGGTTGAATACAGCGTCCACCATCACACGGATCCCCTTCTCATGCGCCTCGGACACAAGACGTTTCATGGCATCATCATCTCCGAAAGAAGGATCGATCTTCGTATAGTCCGTGGTGTCATATTTATGGTTTGTCTCTGCCTCCATAATAGGCGTGAGATAAATACCTGTGATCCCAAGTTCTGCAAGATAGGAAAGTTTCCTGCGGATTCCTTCCAGGTCACCCCCGTATCTTTCTTCATTCGTTACCGGTCCTGTCTGCCAAGGCATGACACCGTTCCCTTTTTTCCCGGATCCGCCATTACAGAAACGGTCCGGGAAAATCTGATACCACACCGTGTCATTGACCCACGACGGCGTCCGGTTCACATCCGCAGGATTCATCCACGGAACAATAAAATACTGGAGCAGCCTCCCCGGCATATCTACCTGCTCCTTTGTGAGAAACCCGTCCTCAAAATAATACCATACCTCACTGTCCGTATGTAGTTCAAAATAATATTTACACCTCTTATAAGGCGGCACAAGGGTGGTTGTCCACCAGATCTGATGAGGCAGCCGTTTCTTAAAAACGATCTCATCCCTCGTCCCGTTCCACCTCTCGCTGCCGCCGAGAATTCCCGCGTCAAACGGATCCCCGTGGATGATATATACCCGTCTCACATCATATCCTGTCTTCAGGTTTACAACCAGACGTTCTTCGTCAAGCGCATAACTCATCTGTTCCGATGTCTTGTGATATACTCCTGTAAATTCCATGGATGTACTCCTTTCCCGTTCCTTCTGTCCCTACGCTTTCTCCAGATTCTCGTACACTCTTAAAACCTCCCCCACGCTCCACGCCTGGGCAAAACACCCCTTGGAGGATACCGGGTTCTCTCCGTCATAGATCTCCGGGAGCTGACCGATACAGCCTTCCCGAATCGCGCTCTCCATAACTTCAAGCTGTTCCCTTACATACATTTTTGCATCCTCACTATATCCGTTTACCTTGAGATAAGCCAGATAATAGGCGCCCAGAGGATACGTCCACACGGTTCCCTGATGATAGGCAAGATCCCTTTTCAATACTTCGCCGCCGTAATAAGGCTGAAACTCCGAATCCCCAGGATCCAGAGTCCGCAGGCCGTATGGAGTATACAGCTTTTCAAAAACCGTGTCCACCACCTGTCTTTCTCTTCCTTCATCCAGCATGGTGAAGGGCATGGACACCGCCCAGATCTGGTTGCACCGGATCTGCTCATCCGCTTTTGACCCTGAAATCACATCTTTCAAACAGTGCTTTTCTTCCATCCAGAAGGCTTCCGCAAAGGATGACTTTACCCTCTCCGCAAGGACATCGTATTCCTCCTTCTTTTTTCCCAGCAGACGGGAGCATTCTCCCATGATTCTGAGGGCATTATACCAGTACGCATTGATTTCCACCGGCTTTCCGTGCCTGGGCGTAGGAAGAATATCTCCTACACGGACGTCCATCCAAGTCACCTGGTCCATCCCTCTTCCGGCTGTGATCAAGGCATCCCTGTCCATCCGGATCCCGTATTCTGTGCCTGCCTTGTAGTTCTCTATGATCCGCTCCATGACCGGATACATTTCTTGTACAAATTCTCTTTTGGCCGATGCCTCATAATAAAGCCACACACAATTGATGAACAGAAGCGCCGCGTCCACCGTGTTGTACATTGGATCATTCTTTCCTTCCGGAAACAGATTCGGCATGAGCCCCTTTCTCTCATATGCGGCAAATGTACGCAGAATAGACTCCGCCTCCTCATACCTCCGGGTAGATATACACACTCCCGGCAGGGCGATCATTGTATCCCTTCCCCAGTCTTCAAAAAACGGAAAACCTGCCAGTATGGTTCTCCCTCCGGTAGACTCTCTGCGGGCAACGAACTGTTCCGCACTTTTAGAGAGAGTTCTCGCATTCTCATCCTGAAATCCGGCAAGATACTCCAGTCCCATACGGTAAGTTTTTAATTCTTCTATAATCTTTTCCGCTTTTTCCCGTGGACTTTCTCCGCTTTTTTCCGCACACTCATTTGACATACTGTACACAACAGAGAGTACGGCGTAACTGCCGCCATCCACACTGATGCTGATTCTGTGGCATGCCCTGGCGGATCCGCTCTCCCGCCTTCCGTCACATGCGTCGTAGGAATAATAATATGTCTCCGTGGTCTCCGGGATGTCTTCGACCTCGCCGTCCGTCTCCATTGCCAGGCACAGACCATTGCTCTCGATCCGTCCGCCTTTTCTGACAAATCTCTGATCCACTTCCGGCTGGGATCCTTTTGGGGCAAACTGATAAAACGGTGTCACAGTAAACCGCACTTTATCCCGCGAGCGGTTCATGATCTTATACCTGAGCGCAGCCGTATTCTCCCCGTTCTTAAGCGCGGCTTCCTTGACGATCTCCACGCCTCCCGCATGAAATCTCCAGACCGGAGTATCCTGATAGGAGAATTCAGAAAGATATTTGTATCCCTCCTCCCTGCTGCCATCGGCAAATTCCTGAGAAGAAAGCACATATTCCCTGCCGCCTGCTTCCAGCTTTTCGGCAAGCCGGTGTACCATATTGTAACGGTTGTTCGGTGCTTTCACGCACGCCATAAAAAATGCGTGGTCATTTCTGGCCACAGAGCCTGTCATCGTCATGGATGAAAAGCCCCCCAGGCCGTTGGTCATCAGATAACAGTTCTCCTGCCCTCTCTCATATGTCTTCCAATCCTGTTTTCCGTATACCCATTTCCTGCTCATACCGCCTTCTTCCTCCATGTATTTTCCTGTTTACCGGCTTTTTCTATATGTTCTTCGGCAGCCTTTGTGCCGCAATTTACAGACATCCTGTCCTCTGCGGAACTCCCCTTCGCACCGGCAGGCTGTCCGAGAATCAAGACACTCTGTGGCGCCGCCTTGATCTCTCCCGCCGCCGGATGGTCTGACTCCCACAATCTGCTGTTCTTTCCGTCACAGAGGACCATCCAGCCCTCCCCGTCCAGAGAGACCGGGCGTTCCGTCCTGCTGCTGTTATATACGATCTTCAGTGTATGCCATCTGCTTGTTACAGCCGCGCCGTCCTGCATGCATCCTCTGTACTGCGCCTCATTCTCTCTATGCGGGCCTTCATTTTCTCTTGTACGGTTATCTACGAGAAAGCTCACAGCCCCTCTTTCTTTCCGTATTCCGTAAATGCGTTCCGCGGCCCGCCCTGATTTATCGCACAGTCCGGGAAGCTGCCTGCGCAGGGCGATGAGCCCCCGGTAATATTCTACCAGCTCCCTGTTTTTCCATGCCTGCTCCCAGTCCAGACGGTTCAGGGCAATAGGGGCATTATAGCTGTCTTCCAGCCCGCCTTTTGTCCGTGCGAACTCCTCCCCTGACAGGAAGAAAAGTGTTCCCTGGCAGGTCATATAGAGCGCCGCCGCCATACGGTTGAGCCGCATCCGCTCTTCCTCGTCCGCCTCCGGCAGCGTCTCTGCCAGCTTATCCCACAGCGTCTGGTTGTCATGCGCGGATACATAAGTGATAATCTGGGAAGGAGCTTTCACTCCCGCTGTCCGCCAGGCAATCACTCCTCTGATAATGTCATCTTCTTTATCCTCTGCCCCATTGATAAATCCCGGTTTTCTCACCTTCAGTGCCGAACCCTTGACCGCGTCCCTTGTATCATCGCAGAACATCCCGACGTTCTCATCCAGCAGATAGATATTCTTCTTCAATGCCGGGACTGCCCCGCCTTCCATCGCTGTCTCTGCCGCTGCCCACGGCTCGCCGAACACCATCTTCTCGCCTTTGCCGTAACGGCTGTCCAGTTCCTTTCTGATCCTGTTCATCAGATCCACGTCCAGCAGTCCCATCAGGTCAAACCGGAATCCATCCACATGATATTCCTCTGTCCAGTAAAGGACGGATTCCAGAATATATTTACCGCACATTTCCCGCTCGCTTGCCACATCATTGCCACAGGCAGAACCATTGGATATCCTGCCGTCGTCAAATACGCGGTAAAAATACCAGGGTGCCGTACGCTGGAACCAGGAATCCAGGGAATAGGTATGGTTGTATACCACATCCATGATCACCCGGAATCCCCTGGCATGGAGCGCCTGGATCATCTCTTTCATCTCTCGGATGCGTACCTCTCCTCTGGAAGCATCCGTGGCATAGGATCCCTCCGGCACATTGTAATTCACCGGATCATACCCCCAGTTAAATTCCGTATCCCTGCCCGCTTCATCTACAGACCCATAATCATAGGCGGGCATGATCTGTATGTGCGTAATTCCCAAATCTTTCAAATACCTCAGCCCGGTCGGGTGTATCCCATCCCCGTACAACGTCGTATCTCCACAGGTAAACGCCTTATATTTCCCTCGGTATGCTTCCGGAAAGCCGCCGGAAGCGTCCCAGGAAAACTCTTTCACATGAAGTTCATAGATGATCTGCTCCGGCTCTTTTTCCGGAGCGCGGTCATATTCCCAGCCTTCCGGGTCTGTACGCCTTAAGTCTGCCGCCATGCTCCTCCTGCCGTTGATCCCGCACGCCCGTGCATAAGGATCAGCAGAACGTACGGTCTCCCCCTCTATCTCCAGAGTAAAATCATAATAAACACCATGCAGGCACTCTCCTGTCTCCCAGCTCCAAACTCCTTTGTCTTCACGTTTCATAGGGATGCTCTGATACGGATCGCCTCCGTTCCCCTCGTGAAACAGATTCAGGGTGACACTGTCAGCCGCAGGACTCCACAGCTTAAACGAAGTCCCGTCACCCGTACAGCTCACCCCAAGATCATCACCTTCATATATATAATTGTCCTTAAACTCCGGACTTGAATAATACCGTTTCCACTCTAATGCCGTCTTCATATAATCTGCCTCTCCATGTATTATTAATCTCCATATATACTCTATATTCCATAATTATCCCGTAAATACGATGAACAATATTCAACTTAATTAAGTGGAGTATCGGGGCGGACGGTATAATGTATCTGTCCGCCCCTCATCCGCTCATTTGTTTATCCCTTTACAGCTCCGGAGAGCCCGTCTACATAATACTTCTGCATATACAGGAACAGCGCCGCGATCGGGATTGATATGAGCACTGCGCCCGCCGCGAAACTCGTGTACCAGCTGTCAATGTATTCTTTCTCAAGCATCCGCCAGAGACCGATTGCAATCGTGTACTGGTCCGCATTTGCCCGGCAGATTACTCTTGCGAAGATGAAATCAAGCCACGGGGCCATAAAAGATGTCAGTACCGTATAAATAACGATCGGCTTGCTCAGAGGCAGCGTGATTTTCGTAAAAATCTGCCATCTTGTACATCCGTCCAGAATCGCAGCCTCATCCACTGCAACAGGGATCGTATCAAAGAACCCTTTGGCGATCTGGAAACTCAGCGCCGCTCCTCCCGAATAGACAAGGATCAATGCCAGCTTGATCAGATTGCCTTCCGTCATCCCAAGAGCTTTCAGAATAAAGTACACAGCGATCATGGACATGAATCCCGGAAACAGTCCGAGAATCATCGCCATATTCATATATGGCTTTCTCAGCTTAAAACGCAGCCTTGACAGACAGTAAGACACTGCCAGCACATAGAATGCAGAAAGGATACAGGAGCAGATGGCGATAAACAGCGTGTTCATGAACATCTGCGGAAAATTCAGGATCGATGTATCTGTAAACAGCTTCGCATAATTATCCAGCGTAAACGACTGCGGGAAGAACGTGGATACATAGGACCCTTTCTCCGCGCGGAAGCTGGTCAGAACCACCCATACGATAGGGAAGACCCAGATCACCGCGAGAATCCCGAGGATCACATGGACAATCGTATTATTGATAAAACGTTTTTTCTTTGCAGAATGAATCTTATTACCAGCCATGCCTAGAATCCTCCTTCTTCTTTGTACGATTTACTGTTGCGGTATGTAAGCAGCGCCGCGACCGCAAGTATGATAAATGTCAGGATGCCAATGACCGCGCCGATATTGTAATACTGCTTGTCAATGGTCAGCTTGTAGAGCCAGGTCACCAGCAAGTCCGTCTTTCCTGCGGTGGATGCCAGGTCCGTGACAGGATCTCCTCCCGACAACAGGTATATGACATTAAAGTTATTGACATTTCCTGTAAATGTAACGATCAGATAAGGAGTCGTCACATACAACATATACGGAAGCGTGATCTTTGTAAAAATCTGGAACGCATTCGCCCCGTCCACTTTTGCCGCTTCATAGAGCTCTCCCGGAATATTCTGAAGCACTCCGGTCAGCTGGAGCAGTGTATAAGGAACGCCGACCCATATATTTACGATAATAACCGTCACTCTTGCCCAGGTAGGATCCGTAAAGAAGGGAAGGCTTGCGTCCGACGCGATCAGCCCGAGATTCCGGAGAAGTACGTTCACGGCGCCCTCCGGCTGAAGCATGGTCCTCATAATCAAGAGGGATACGAACATCGGCACCGCGCATGAGAGCACGAAGCAGAATCTCCAGAATCCTTTTGCCCTTGTCCCTTTCCGGTTGATCATCAGGGCGATGATCATTCCGAAGATGTAGTTTGAAAATGTTGCAAAGAACGCCCAGATCAGCGTCCATCCCAGCACGGACCAGAAGGTGCTTCCAAGGATGCTGCTGGAATCAAACAGTGCCTTGAAGTTGTCCAGGCCCACCCAGTCAAAAAGCATCAGATGATTGCCGATCTTGCTGTAATTGGTAAATGCCATGCAGATCATAAAAATCAGCGGCAGGATTGTAAATGCAAAGATAAAGAACATCGGCGGCGTCATGAGCAGTCTGTGCAGGTTCTCATGGAGCAGAGACTTTAAGTCTTCTCTGAAATTATTCACATGCCGGCCTGCCTTGTCCAGACACTCTGCCTTGTACGCGCTGCGCAGCGCCCCCCGCCATGCGAGGAACATCAAGATCGTCAGAAGCACGGTTGCCACGCCGTAGAGCAGGATCAGCACGGACTGGTCACCCTTTGTATACATATAGACCTGCTGTGCCTCGTCCCAGTATTCTTCCTGGGGTACTGTGCCAAGACTGCCCAGCATGCTCAAGAAGCCGGCTCCGTTCACCACCATGAATACAATATACGCCACTTCTACCGCCAGGTACAGAAGACCTTTGATCTTCTGACCGTGCACCATATTCCCCAGCCCCATGAGTACCATGGAAAGCTTTGTCTCAAGTCCGCCCTCCCTGATTGCCTTTGTGCATGTATAGGGAGTCGGAAAATCATTTACTCTCTTTTTGAAAATTCCCATCCTCATCACCTCATTCAGATTCCATCACTGTTCATCGCTTCATTCATCTGCTCTGTCTGGTCTGCCGCATTGTCACGGGTAATGCTTCCGTTGCGGATTCCCTTGCCCATATTCTCTACCGGAGTCCAGCAGTTGTTCATCTTAGATACAAAGGGCTGCAGGATCGAGGTATTCAGGAAGGTCTCATTCTGCGCCATGACCACCGGGTCTGAGCCGATCTCAACATCCTCCATCAGCTCTGTACAGCAGGGGATGACGCCGCACATCTCATAATGCGCCCTCTGCGCCTCCGGAGATCCCAGGAACACCGCGAGCTCAACCGCCGCCACCATGTTATCTGTGTTCGGGTTTACGCCGATGGCTTTTGAGCCTGCATAGGACATCATCTGTTTCTCTTCTCCATTCAGCGTGTAAGTCGGGAGAGCCGCGACGCCCATATTGTCACCAAGGGCTTCTTTCACCGCATTGGCATCCCAGGAGCCGGAAAACATGGCATTAATGCTTCCGTCACGGAGTCCTGCGATACCGGAACCCAGATCGTCAATCCTGAAATTCGGATTGCTCTCAAGATCGATGAGGTAATTTGTCACATCCACCGCTTTCTGGCCGCCGAAATCTACCCCCGCTGATTCATCTGTCCCGTCACCGAACAAGGTGCACCCGTTCCCTATGTAAAATGCAGGCAGATACCAGGAATTTACAAATGGAAACGACACAACACCTTTTTCCAGCATGGTGTCAAGGCTCTTTACATCTTCTTCTGTATAGACACTCTTGTCATAGTACATGAACCATGTATTTGTTGTAAACGGCACCCCGTACAGATCCCCGTCCATGATCAGGGAATCCAGCACAGCCTCTGAGTTCATGGACTCGATCTGTTCCCTGTACTTTCCTCCGAATTTTGCCAGCGCATTGGCATCTGTCATGGTGGTCAGCGTATCATTTGCATACATAAACACATCTGCACTTGCCTCAGCGTCCTGGGAAACCGTGGTCGCCGCTCCGGCTTCATCTGCGATCCCGTACACAAAGGTAATGTTCCACTCCGGATGTTCATCCGCAAATGCCTCGCACATGGTCTGAAGCCACTCCCCGTTATCCTTTGACTGGTCATTCTGCGGGGACCAGACCATCAGACGGATGCTCTCCTTCCCCTCGCCTGCACTGCCGCACCCTGTCAGCCCAGCCGCTGCAAGTCCGAGGGTCATCACTCCCGCCAGCAGTACAGACATTGCTTTTCTTTTCATTTTTCCATCCTCCGCTTCTAAAGTTTCGAATTGTTTCGTTATCATTATAATAGACCTTATATACATAATCGTCAATTATCTTTCGTATCGTCAAATCATTTTATCTGTTTTGCATAATTATCAAC
>DXCD01000112.1 GCA_019116185.1 Candidatus Mediterraneibacter stercorigallinarum | reverse complement strand
GATCCTGGTACCGGAGGCGGGACGGATCCCGGAGGCGGTACAACAGACCCCGGCGGTCCGACAGACCCGGGCACCGGAGGCGGCACGGATCCCGGATCCGGCTCGGAGACCGGAGGACAGTAATCGGATATAACGGCAGACGGCATGTTCAGTCTGCTGTCTGCGGAAGCAGAGAGAAAAAAGAGGGCGGACGGCCCTCTTTTTCTACAATAATCTGGACTTTTTGACAAAGAACGTGTATGATAATAAACGAGCGGGCAGCCGGATCTGTTTTGGAAAGCATATGAGGCTGCAAAAATCGAACAAAGTATAAAAGGGGTAATTCTATGAAAGCATTAAAGAAATTAGCGGGTATGATCCTTGCGGTATGTCTTATGATCCCGATGCTTGGAACTGTTGCATTCGCAGCGGACGGTGTGCTGATGTTTTCAGATCCATCCGGCAAAGTCGGAGAAAATGTCAACGTGGATCTTGTTGTCCAGAGCAGCAGCGGTACTGTGGGCGATGTAAATGTATCGATGAGTTATGACGCGGCGGCTCTTGAGTTTGTCAGCGGTGAAGGATTTACCGCTGAGGGAGGCACACTGACGTATACGGGCACAGGAAGCAGCAGCGAGCTGAGGGCCACAGTGACATTCCGGGCGCTGCAGGCAACGGATACGACGCTTTCGGTGAACAGCAGCACAGCGGTGCTGTCCTCAGGTGAAACATTGAATTTGGAGCAGGGGTCTTCCGCAATCTCTATTGCGGCGGCAGATGACGGCACAACGAGCGTGGAGCCGACGACAACGACAACGCAGACAACAGGGGACACAACGGATATCGCTGTCACTGTGAATGGAACGGAATATAATTTCTCAGAAGCGTTCACAACATCAGATATCCCGGAGGGATACTCAGAGACAACAATGACGTTTCATGGTGGAGAGAGAAGATTTGTTGTAAATGATGCAGGAGTCTATCTGGGATTCCTTGTGGATGGATCAGGAGCCGGAAGTTTCTTCCTTTTTGATACAGAAGATGCTACATTTGCGCCCTTTATCCTGCTGGCTATATCAGATACGACTTCTATTATCCCTCTTGACAAGCCGGATGAGGTGAATCTTCCGGATAATTATCAGGAATCTGAGCTGACAGTTCAGGAACAGGTATATCCGATCTGGTCGGATCCGTCTGTATCTGACAGATATTATGTTATCTATGCCCTGAATACAAGAACCGGTCAGGAGGACCTGTATCAGTATGATTCAGAGGATGAAACATACCAGTACTTTGTGGCCCCTGAACCTGTGGAGGAAGAAGAGACCGGATCAGCGCTTCCGGGCGCGGCGGGCGCATTTATCAGCGAGCACATTCTTCCGATCCTTGTGGCAGGAGCAGCGGTCTGCATTCTGCTTCTTATCCTCATGATCATATTTGCAGTGAAGCTGGTACATCGTAATCAGGAATTGGATGATTTGTATGATGAATACGATATCCCCTATGACGATGGGGAGGAAGAAGATAAGAAGAAGTCAGGTAAAAAAGCTTCCGCCAAAGCAGAAGAGCCTGATGATGATGATATTGAGTATGATGATGATATCGAGTACGATGATGACTTTGATGCTGAATATGATGATGAGTTTGACGGCGGGGAGTATGACGACGAATCTGACAGCGAAGAGTATGATGATGACGAGTACGGATATGATGAAGATTTTGATGGCGGGTATGACGATGAAGACATTTTCGATGATGACGAAGATGATTTTGATACCGGCTACGAACCTTCCGGAAAGACCCGCGGCGGAAGAAACAGTAAGAAAAAAGCAGCGTCAGATGATGATTATGATATCAACTTTATAGATCTGTAAAAGGCATCTGAGTAAATTAAGAGAGACCAGGATGATCCGGTAAGATGGAAAATAGCAGACCCGGGAATCCAGGGTCTCTCTTTTTCAATATTTATTAATGGATTAAACACAGTTTTATCACAATAGACGGCTATTATTAAAACCATAGAAACAAAATATTACAGAAAGCGGGTAGTCTTATGGATAATCAATACAATTATTATAATCAGAATGGAAATTATCAGTATGGAGGCGGGCAGCCGCAGGGCGCCGGCGGAGAACAGCCGGAGCAGAAGCCTCACAAAGAAAAAAAGCCTCATAAAGGCATGCCCAAGGCGGTTGCGGTTGCAGGACTGGCAATCTTGTTCGGAGTCGTTTCGAGCGGTGTTTTCCTTACCACAAACGTAGTCGGAAGCAGACTGCTGGGACTTAACAGCTCTGAGAAAGCTTCCGATTCATCTACTAACCAGATCAGTAATGGTACTGCTTTATCAACGTCTTCAAGTGTCGTGACATCAGATGTGTCAGATGTGGTAGACAAGGTAATGCCGTCTATTGTATCCATCACCAGCATGTCAGTAGAAGAAGTACAGAGCTTTTTCGGAGGAACATATGAGCAGCAGAGCGAGGGCGCGGGGACAGGAATCATCATTGGAGAGAATGACAGCGAGCTTTTGATCGTAACCAATAATCATGTGGTGGAAGGCAGTGATACCCTCACAGTTACATTTAATGACGAGTCCAGTGTAGAGGCCAATATCAAAGGGACGGATTCCGGCTATGACGTGGCAGTGATTGCTGTTCCTCTGGATTCAATCCCTGAGGAGACAATGGACAATATTTCAGCTGCAACACTTGGCGATTCTACAAATCTGAAAATCGGAGAGCCGGCGATCGCGATCGGCAATGCGCTCGGCTATGGACAGTCCGTGACCACAGGAGTGATCAGCGCTCTTGACCGTACTGTTTCCACAACAAATGCTCAGACGGGAGAAACACAGGAGAGCAGCGCAAAGCTGATCCAGACAGATGCAGCTATCAACCCGGGCAACAGCGGGGGGGCTCTTGTGAATGTGAATGGTGAAGTAATCGGCATCAATTCTGCAAAACTGACAGGAGAAAGCGTGGAGGGAATCGGCTATGCGATCCCGATCAGCGATGTGGCTGATCTGATCCAGAACCTGATGAATCAGGAGACAAAGACAAAAGTGCCTGAAAATGAGCGGGGAATGCTCGGTATTACAGGAATGAGCGTATCTGATGCATTTTCACAGCAGATCGATATGCCGGCAGGCGTTTATGTCGTAGAAGTTACCGCCGGCGGCGGAGCTGACGAGGCCGGCATGACGAAGGGAAGCATTATTACAGGCATCAACGGAAGCTCTATTGACAGTATGGAAGCGCTCCAGGAACAGCTTCAATACTATGCAAAAGGAGAGACCGTGAGCCTTACAATTCTTGTGCCTCAGACAAATGGAGAGTACGTAGAACAGACATTGGATGTGACATTAAAATAAGAGCCGGGATATTTCTTCCGGAATAAAGAGCTAAACCCGTATTGGCTGCACGCTGATACGGGTTTGCTTTATAAAGTGCGGCGGTTTGCCGGGGTTATTTATCAAACTCAGGGTTAAACGCATAGAAGTTCCTGCTGTCCAGTTTTTCCTGGACGATGCGCAGGCTCTCTCCGAATCGCTGATAGTGCACGATCTCACGCTGCCTTAAGAAACGGATCGGGTCAGCAACTTCCGGGTCTTTGACAAGGCGGAGGATATTGTCATACGTGGTGCGCGCCTTCTGCTCGGCGGCAAGATCTTCGTGCAGGTCTGTAATAGGATCCCCCTTGGACTGGAATACAGTTGCGCTCCATGGTGTGCCGCTGGCGGCCTGAGGCCATAGGGCCAGGGTGTGGTCCACATAGTATTTGCCGAAGCCTGACCGCTCGATTTCCTCGGGAGTCAGGTCTTTTGTGAGCTGATAGACGATTGCACAGATCATTTCCATATGGGCCAGTTCTTCGGTTCCGATGTCCGTCAGTGTCCCTGTCACTTCCTTATAGGGCATGGTGTATCGCTGAGACAGATAACGCATGGAAGCGGCAAGTTCCCCATCAGGCCCGCCGAACTGAGTAATAATGATTTGGGCGATCTTCGGGTTCGTCTGGGTGATTTTCACCGGGTACTGCAGTCTCTTTTCATAATTCCACATAAATCAGCATCCTCCTTCCTGCCATGGCCATGGCTCGTTGATCCAGTTCCAGCGTTCAGCGCAGGACTCGTTTGCGGTGTCAATGGTCAGAGGTCCGTAGGCTGCCGCGTATTCTCTCAGCGCGTGGTTCCGTTTATGGCTCATTTCACGGAAATATGCAAGCGCCTCCTGGTCACACGGGTGTGTGTCAAGATAAAGCTTCACTTCGTCAACCGCGAAACTGACTTCATTGATATGATTCATAAGCTGCCGGCGGTTCATGGTCTGCTCGGGCGTGCGGGACGACATATTGTTCATCCTGCGGTTCATCATATTATTGCTCATTCTATTATTATTTGACATATTGTTCACCTTTTCCGTCCTCCTTTCCCTGTGAAGGGTTTATCCAGTTCCAGGTATAATGTTCCCCTTTCCAGGGCTTTGCATGGTTCGTAGATATCCTGCCATTCCTGCCATTTGACATATGCCATTGCAAGAGGAATGTCAGACGGGAAGAAATCGCTTGTGTCCGGACAGCCGTCCATAAGCCTCATATTCGATGAAGGCGATGGAGAGGAAGTCATCGGGCGGCGCATATAGCGCATATTATTCTGACAATTTGCCATTGGAGGCAGCTCCTTTCATGGATGGTAACTCAATATTATATTATGGTGTTCGCTTAAAGATGTGCAGAGCAAAAAAACTCCTTTACATTTGCCGGCAAATTATATATAATGTATTAGTCGGCGGGGTGTGGCTCAGTTTGGTTAGAGCGCACGGCTGGGGGCCGTGAGGTCGCAGGTTCGAATCCTGTCACCCCGATTTGTACAGAAACTATAATTTTTATGAGACACAAAGCACGGCAATAAGGGATCAGATCAGGTAAAAAGACTTACCGAAACTGGTTCCTTATCTATTATTATGAGTATAGAGCCGCGCAGGAGTGAAAAGGAGAAAATAATATGTGTGGATTCGCAGGTTTTGTCGGCGAAGTGGAAGACAGAGAACAGGTACTGGTAAACATGATGAATACGATCATCCACCGTGGACCGGACAGTGAAGGAAAATACGTGGATGAGGAGGCGGCTCTCGGATTTAGAAGGCTGAGCATCATTGATCTTTCTTCAGTGGGAGATCAGCCGCTTTACAATGAAGACCGGACCATGGTCCTGGTGTTCAACGGCGAGATTTATAACTATCAGGAGCTCAGAGAAGAGCTGGCGGCGGCGGGCCATATATTTGTGTCGAACACAGACTCCGAGACGCTGATCCACGGGTTCGAGGAGTGGGGAGAGAGCCTTGTTGACAGGCTCAGGGGAATGTATGCGTTTGCAATCTGGGATACAAAGAAGAAAAAGCTTTTTGCAGCGCGTGACATATTCGGTATCAAGCCGCTCTATTACGCTCAGATGAACGGGACGCTTATGTTCGCGTCAGAGATCAAGGCGTTCATGGAGCATCCGAAATTTGATAAGATCTTTAATGAGGATGCGCTCGGCAATTATCTGTCATTCCAGTTTGTGCCGACCAACGAGACCTTCTTCAAGGGCGTGTTCTGTCTTCAGCCGGGACACTATTTTACTTATGAAGCCGGGAAAATAAAGATCACCCGCTATTTTGAGCCGGATTTTACCGGAGACAGCACCAAAACATTTGAAGAAGTTGTTGACGAGGTGGAAGCGGTCATGAAAGAGTCTGTGGAAAAGCATAAGATCAGCGACGTGGAAGTCGCATCCTATCTTTCCAGCGGCGTGGATTCCAGCTACCTGACCTGGCTCGGGCAGGTGGACCGCACGTTTACCGTGGGATTTGACGAGGGGCAGTACAGCGAGATCCGGGATGCGAAGGAGTTTGCGGCAAGCATTAATATGAAGAACGACGCAAAAGTCATCACTCCGGATGAATACTGGGATAAGCTTTCGGATATTCAGTATTATATGGATGAGCCTGTGGCGGATCCGGCTGCCATCGCCCTGTATTTCTTGAGCGAGGAGGCGGCAAAGAAGGTGAAGGTCGTGCTGTCGGGCGAGGGATCGGACGAGCTTTTCGGCGGATATAATATTTACTGCGAGCCTCTGGAGCATACGGCTTTTAATAAGATTCCGTTCCCGGTCCGCCGTCTTCTCGGCAGATTTGCAGAATACTGCCTGCCCCGGGGAATGAAGGGGAGAGGCTTCCTTATGCGTCACGGGAAGACGCTGGAGGAGCGCTATTATGCTAATGCGACAAATATCTTTACCGAGCGGGAAGCAAATAAGATATTGAAGAAAGGCTGCAGACCGGGCATCCAGGATGTGACCCGTCCGCTGTATGAGCGGGTGAAAGACAAAGATCCGGTTACGAAAATGCAGTATGTTGACATGCATCTCTGGCTGGTCCATGATATTCTTATGAAAGGGGATAAAATGGGCATGGCGAATTCGCTGGAAGTGCGAGTTCCTTTCCTTGATAAGAAGGTTCTGGAGCTGGCCGAGACCCTTCCTCTTGACTATAAGGTAAGGGCGCCTAAGACAAAGGTGGCTCTCCGAGCGGCGGCAGAGAGGAACATACAGAAAAAGACAGCTGAGAAGAAGAAACTGGGATTCCCCATCCCGATCCGGGTGTGGCTGAGAGAAGAGAAGTACTACAACAGGGTCAGGGCCATGTTTGCCACAAGCGCGGCGAAGAAGTTCTTCAATACAGACATACTCATGAAAATGCTGGACGACCACAGGGAGGGGAAGAATACCAATGAGAAGACGGATGACAGCCGTAAGATCTGGGCGGTGTATATCTTCCTCGTGTGGTACGACAGGTTTTTTGAACATGGCAAGCCGGTGCATCCGGCTGTGAATACAAGATAGGTGTCAGGATCCGGGGCGGAAAACTGTGTCCCGGCCGGGCATCCATGAACACAGGACAGGTGATGATATGAGAAGCAGGACTGTCAGGCCGATCAGACAGCGCGGACAGAAAAAACAGAATGGAAAGAAGAGCAGGAGCAGCCTGGGAGATACCCAGCCCATGAGGACTGAGGAGATCCGGCGCAGAAGTGATTCTTTCTCTGACACAAGACCCATGCGTCCGGTGAGCATCCGCTCCGGATACGAAGGATACCAGAGAGTGATCGACAGGAGGCGCGAGGTGCTCCGCACGCCGAAACCGCTCCCGGAAGGGCGCGCAGGAAACGGGGAAGGGCGTGAGCGCAGGGCGCGTCCGGTGAAAGCGCAGAAACGTACCGGGCTCGCCGCTGTGATTGCGAAGAGCAGGAGCAGGGCAGCGGGGAAAGAGCAATATTTTGATTTTGATCTGCTGCTCGTTATTATATTCCTTATGTGTTTTGGGCTGGTCATGCTTTACAGTACAAGCTCCTATGAGGCGCAGGCTGACTTTGGAAACGACATGTATTATTTTTCCAAACAGGCGCTGATCGGCGCTGCGGGCTTTGTCATCATGTTTATTGTATCGAAGATCGACTACCATTTTTATGGCGCCTTTGCGCTGGAGATCTATGTGACTGCCATGATCCTGATGGCGCTTGTGCAGACACCCCTGGGAGTGACCGTGAATGGAGCGAGGCGCTGGATCGGGCTGCCGGGCAATCTCACGGTTCAGCCTGCGGAGATCACGAAGATCGCGGTCATCCTCTTTATTTCCTATGAATTGTGCCGTCTTGGAAGGAAGGCGTACACTATGGAAGGAATTATCCGGGTGCTCGTGCCGGGCGCGGTGGCGTCGGGGGGCGTTCTGTTTCTTACAGATAACCTCAGTACCGCGATCATAGTAATGGCGATAACCTGTATTCTGATCTTTGTGATCCATCCGAAGACAAAACCGTTTCTGGCGATCATAGGGATCGGCGCGGCGGCCGCTGCCATCGGGATCGCGATCCTGTCAGTGACCGCTGCGAACAGTGAGAATTTCCGCCTTCAGAGGATTATCTCGTGGCTGAATCCGGAGGCGACGATGGATACGGGAAGCTATCAGGTTATGCAGGGGCTGTATGCGATCGGCAGCGGCGGTTTCTTTGGCAAGGGACTGGGAAACAGCACCCAGAAGCTGGGAGTGATCCCGGAAGCGCAGAATGATATGATTCTGGTGGTCATCTGCGAGGAGCTTGGCGTGTTCGGCGCAATTGTGATCCTTGTACTTTTCGGCCTGCTTTTATACCGGTTGATGTTTATTGCAAAGAATGCGCCTGATTTGTATGGTTCTCTGATCGCGACGGGAATCTTTGCACATATAGCGCTCCAGGTGATCCTGAATATTGCGGTGGTCACAGGGCTGCTTCCCACGACGGGAATTACCCTGCCCTTTATCAGCTATGGGGGGACGGCGATCCTGTTTCTTTTGGCAGAAATGGGGATTGCCCTTGGCATTTCGCGAAAGATCAGGCTTGAAGGCGAATAAACACACAGGATTTTCACATTAAAGGCTTTCTTTCTGAGTAAATGTATGGTATATTTTAATGTGGTATTAAAAACTACATATAATAGAAATATAAAATATACTTTGCAGTTCGGGAGGAATACTATGGATTATAAGATTATCGTGGACAGCTGTGGAGAGCTGACATATAAGATGAAAGAAAGCGGAGTTTATGTGAGCGCGCCGCTGAGCATGCAGGTCGACGGCGATACGGTAGTGGATGATGATACATTTGACCAGAAGGATTTCCTCCGGAGGGTGGCGGCCAGCCCGGAATGTCCGAAGTCATCCTGCCCGTCTCCTGAGAAATATATGGAACTGTATACGGGGGAGGAAGAAAGGGTCTACGTAGTGACACTTTCTTCGGAACTTAGTGGTTCTTATAACAGTGCGCAGCTTGGAAAGGATCTCTGGATAGAGGAGCATGACGGAGAGGCAAAGAGGATCTATGTGTTCAATTCCCGTTCCGCGTCTGTAGGTGAAACTTTGATTGCGTGCAAGATTAAAGAGTGTGAAGATCAGGGGATGCCTTTTGACGATGTGGTCAGCACGGTCGAAAATTATATTGACAGGCAGAATACGTATTTTGTGTTGGAAAATTTGGATACCCTCCGTAAGAACGGGCGGCTTACGGGGATTAAGTCCCTAGTCGCAAGTGCTCTTAACATCAAGCCTGTTATGGGTTCCACCCCGCAGGGGACAATCTGTCAGCTTGGACAGGCAAGAGGGATTAAGCGAGCGCTTGCCAAGATGGTGGAGCAGATTGTGGAAGATGCAAAAGATACAGGGAATAAGATCCTTGCCATTGCCCATTGCAACTGTCCGGAGAGGGCGAAAGAAGTGGAACGGATGATAAGAGATAAGATCCGTGTAAAGGATAGTTTCATCGTAGATACGGCGGGTATTAGTACGATGTACGCCAACGACGGTGGAATAATAGTTGTGCTTTGATATGGATTGTGGTAGACTGTTTCTATCAGAGCGCATTCATGGAAAGGAGCAGATGAAGAGATGAGTCAGGCAAAGGTGGAGCGGTATAAAAAGGAAAAGGCGAACAGAAAGCAGATCATGCGCAAGCAGAAGATGATGAACTTTGCCCGGAAAGCTGTTCTTTCTCTGGCGGCTCTGGCTCTTATCGGATGGCTGGGATATTCGGCGTGGGATATGTACGAGTCTGGGAAAGAGAGAGTGGTGGCAGAGGTGAATTATGACTCGGTTACTGAGTATCTGAATAATCTCTACGCGGATACTTCAAATGTGGAATAAACAGTAATCTCTAGGAAAATACAGTAATTTTGATAAATAC
>DXCD01000111.1 GCA_019116185.1 Candidatus Mediterraneibacter stercorigallinarum | reverse complement strand
AAATCGTCCGTATGAAATACCATGACAGGAGCTTTTCCTTCGCGGATAACAAAAGAATAAATATAGTTTACATTGATCTGTCCGTCTGCAAGGATCTTGAGCATCTGATTGAGGTTTCCCTTCTCATCCTTAAGCTCCGCGCCGATCACTTCTGTCACCCTGGTGACAAAGCCTCTCTTTGTCAGACTTTCCTTTGCCCGGACCGGATCATCGACTACAAGGCGCATAATACCGAACTCCGGCGAGTCGAACGTTGAGATCGCGCGGATGTTCACATGTTCCTCCGTGAGGACAGAGGTCACATTCATCATGCTGCCCGGCTGATTTTCCACAAATACTGATATCTGCCTGATCATTACTATCACCGCCCTTCATCCTAAACTGTTTTCTATCTGAGCGCGGGTCACTGCGCAATGCCGTAACCCACGCCAAATGCTTTCTTATTGATCTCTACCGTCTTCGGAGGCACGGTCTTCTCGATCACCTCATACCACTGCTCTTTTGTAAAATCCATATGCTGTGCCGCGATACCCAGCACAATGAGGTTGAACACCCTCGGATTGCCCAGCTTCTTCGATTCTTCTGTGGCATTTACTTTATATACTTTGTATTCTTTTTCCAGATTTTCCAAAATATTTTCCGGATATTCGGCCGCGCCGATCACGACCGGCATCGGGTCGATCCTCCAGTCATTGACAATGAGGACTCCGTCCTTTTTCAGGAAATGTGCGTACCTGAGCGCCTCCAGCCGTTCAAACGCAATAATCACGTCTGCCTGTCCTTCCTCAACGATGGGCTCAGCCACCTTGTCTCCGTAGCGGACAAAAGTAACCACGCTTCCGCCTCTCTGCGCCATGCCGTGCACCTCGGACAGCTTCACGTCATATCCGCCCGCTATGGTCAGCCCGCCTAAAATACGGCTTGTGAGAAGGGTTCCCTGACCGCCCACTCCGACGATCATAATATTCTTTACTGCCATGATTATTCTCCCTCCTTTACAAGCTCGATCGCGTCGAATTTACAGAGATCTTTACACAGGCCGCAGCCGGTGCACATCGTGTCGTCGATATGGATGGTGCCGTCCGGATTCTTCGTCATTGCCGGACATCCCGGTTTCATGCACATGCCGCATTTCTTACATTTGTCCTCATGGGCAGTGTAAAGCGGTTTCTTCCTCTTATCCAGAAGGACGCAGGGCGTCTTCGTGATAATGACGGACACTTCGTCCTTTGCCGTCTCCTCTTTGATCGTCTTTTCAAGGAGCGGCAGGTCAAAAGCATTGATCTCATACACGTTCTTCACGCCGATGGCGCGGCAGAGCGCCTGGATGTTGATCGCATAGGTCGGATCTCCCTGAAGGGTCTTCCCTGTCGCCGCATGATCCTGATGGCCGGTCATGCCTGTGGTAGAGTTATCCATGATGATGACTGTACCCGTGGCATTGTTGTACACCATGTTCATCAGGGAATTCACGCCTGTGTGCATGAACGTAGAATCACCGATCACTGCCACCCAGTTCTTTATGTAGTCTTTGCCTTTCGCCTTCTCCATCCCGTGCAGGGTCGAGATACTGGAGCCCATGCACATGGTGGTATCAATGACGCTTAACGGCGCCACCGCTCCCAGCGTGTAGCATCCGATATCTCCCGCCGCATGCATTTTCAGCTTATTCAGCACATAGAACACGCTTCTGTGGGGACATCCCGGACAGAGGATAGGCGGTCTTCCCGGCGCTTTTGCAGGCTCTTTGAGATCCAGATCCTGTTTCAGGATGGCTTCCCGCAGCATGTTGGCGCTGTACTCGCCCTGAACAGTGAATATCTCTTTTCCGATGGCCTTGATGCCCCAGGACTTCACCTGTTCCTCGATCACCGGATCCAGTTCTTCTACTATATATAACGTCTCAACCTTTGACGCAAAATCCTCGATCAGCTTCCTCGGAAGAGGATTCACCATGCCCAGCTTCAGCACGGACGCATCCGGCAGCGCTTCTTTTACATACTGGTACGGGATTCCGCTGGTAATGACGCCGATCTTCGTGTCGTTCATCTCCACCACATTGATGGGAAGCGTGTTGGCAGCTTCCGCCAGCTCCAGGTTACGTTTCTCGATCTCGACATGGCGGATCTTCGCATTGCCCGGCATCATGACGTTCTTCGTCACATTTTTCTCGTATGGCTTATCCTCCGGCTCTACACGGTCCTGAAGCTCTACCAGTCCCTGGGAATGCGCCAGCCTGGTAGTCGTGCGGAAGATAAACGGACGGTCAAACTGCTCGCTCAATTCAAAGGCAGTCTTAAAGAAATCTTTTGCCTCCGCGCTGTCCGACGGCTCGATCACCGGGATCTGCGCCGCTCTTGCCACCATCCTTGTATCCTGTTCATTCTGGGAGCTGTACAGACCCGGGTCGTCTGCGACCACGATGACCAGTCCCCCGTTCACGCCCATATAAGACACAGAATACAGCGGGTCAGCCGCCACGTTCAGTCCCACATGCTTCATGCACGCCATAGCGCGCGCTCCCGCAAGGCTCGCGCCAACGGCAACCTCTGTCGCCACCTTCTCATTCGGTGCCCACTCCTCATATACATCATCCCTGTACTGGACGAGGTATTCACTTATCTCTGTGCTGGGCGTGCCCGGATACGCAGAAGATACTTTTACCCCTGCCTCATATGCTCCGCGGGCAATCGCTTCATTGCCCAGCATGATCACTTTTTCTCCCATTTTATAGTCCATCCTTTCGTAAATCTGTCACTCTCTTTGCCTTGCCTTCAAACCGTTTCAGCGAGTTCGGAGCCACCAGGCGGATCTGAGTCGCAAGCCCCAGCTGTGACTTCAGCGCTCTCTGGATTCTTCCCTCCAGTTCGCTCAGCTTCCCGTAGCTGTCAAGCAGCCTGTCGTCGATCAGTTCCACGGTGATCGTCATGACATCCAGACGGTTTTTCCTCTCCACAAGGATCTCGTAATGCGGTCCGATCTCATTGATCTTTAAGAGCACTTCCTCGATCTGAGTCGGGAATACATTGACCCCGCGGATCACAAGCATATCATCCGCGCGTCCGGAAATATTCTCAATCCTGCATGTTGTGCGTCCGCATTTGCACGGTTCATACATCAGCCTTGTCAGGTCGCCTGTCCTGTATCTGACCAGCGGCAGTGCCTCTTTTCCAAGACAGGTGACGACCAGCTCGCCCAGTTCGCCGGGGGGAAGCACTTCTTCTGTCTCCGGATCAATGATCTCCGGAATGAACCAGTCTTCATTAACATGCATGCCGCACAGCTCGGTGCACTCTCCGGCAACGCCCGGTCCGCACAGCTCGCTCATTCCATAGTTCTGTGTACAGACAAACTGCTCGCCCCAGACTTTGTGCATCTCGTCGCGCATAGCTTCGGTCATGCCCTCGCCGCCGAACAGACCGATATGGAGCTTCAGGTCTTTTGCCGGGTCGATCCCTCTCTTCCGGATCTCCTCGCCCAGATGCAGCGCATAGGACGGAGTCGCCACGAGCAGGGTCACGCCCATATCCTGCAGGAACATGATCTGTTTGTTCGTGTTTCCCGACGACATCGGGATCACGGACGCCCCGATCTTCTCCAGTCCTCCGTGAAGCCCTAACGCGCCTGTAAATGTGCCGTATCCAAAAGAAATCTGCGCCACATCATCCGCCGTGGCGCCTCCCATGCAGGCAAGCCTTGCCACGTTATTGAGCCACATTTCAAGATCATTCCTCGTATATCCCACGACAGTCGGCTTCCCTGTCGTCCCGGAGCTTGCATGGTAGCGGACGATCTCTTTTTTATCTACCGCGAACAGCCCGTCCGGATAATGATCCCTGAAATCCGCCTTGTATGTAAACGGCAGCTTCTTAAGGTCATCCAGTGAGCGGATATCCTCCGGCTTTACCCCTGCCGCATCCATCTTCTCACGGTAAGGCTTTACTCTGTCATAGATATAGCGGACCGTACCTTTCAGCTTCGCAAACTGTATGGCTTCGATCTCATCTCTTGGCAGAGTCTCTTCCTTTGCCCATATCATTGTGTATACCTCCTTCAATATGCCGCTGCGGAAAATCCGGGGACAGATTCCTCTCGCGCCAGAACCGCTGCACAGCACAGCTGTCCCTCCCCCGCCTCCGCCCGGCAGAACTGTTACCAGTATACCACATTACTTTTTCAAGTTAAAGTGCTAAATTAATTTTTCTTCCCATTCTTTTTCCCGGAATCCGACCAGCACTTTCTCCCCGTCTACAAGGATCGGACGCTTTACAAGCATGCCGTCTGTGGCAAGGAGGGCAAACTGTTCCTCTTCGCTCATCTCCGGGAGCCTGTCCTTTAATTTCATCTCTTTATAAAGATTCCCGCTGGTGTTGAAAAAGCGCTTCAGCGGCAGCCCGCTCTTACGGTGCCAGTCTTTCAGCTCTTCTGCCGTGGGATTCTCTGCTTTGATATCGCGCAGTTCATACTCCATTCCTTTTTCTTCCAGCCATTTCTTCGCCTTCATGCATGTGCTGCATTTCGGATAACATACAAATAACATCTGCATTTCCACCTTTCTTCTTATTTTAAAAGCATCCACTACTATATTAACATAGAATCTCATCCTCTTCAGCCCCTCAATCTCCCTCTTTTTGCATCCTGCTCGCAAATAAATACATTTCAGTCACACTCCGCATATTGCGAATTTCTGCTTTTATGTTAGAATAGAAACGTCTTAAGATTTTGTCTGGCCGCACGCAGAGCGGTCATTATATAAGGAGGAATTATCATGCACTGTTTTAGAAAAGTAACTGAAGATCTGTACTGGGTCGGCGGAAGCGACCGGAGACTGGAGCTGTTCGAGAACATTTTCCCGCTCACCAAAGGAGTGTCTTACAACTCCTACCTGCTTCTCGATGAAAAGACCGTTCTCTTCGACGCCACGGACCACTCTATCGGACGCCAGTTCCTTGAGAATGTGAAAGCTGTGCTGGGTGACAGGACTCTGGATTATCTCGTGGTAAACCACATGGAGCCGGACCACTGTGCCATGATCGAAGACCTGGCGCTGCGCTACCCGGATATGAAGCTCATCGGGAATGCCAAGACCTTCCCAATGATCAGCCAGTTCTTTGACTTTGACCTGGAAGGCAGGACAGTCACCGTAAAAGAGGGGGATACATTCTCTTCCGGCAGGCACACCCTTCATTTCGTGATGGCCCCCATGGTTCACTGGCCGGAAGCAATGATGACTTACGATGAGACGGACAAGGTCCTTTTCTCTGCTGACGCGTTCGGTACTTTCGGGGCGCTCAACGGAAACATCTTCAATGATGAGGTGAATTTTGACAGGGACTGGCTGGATGAAGCGCGCCGTTACTATACAAACATCGTAGGAAAATACGGCATGCAGGTACAGAATGTCCTGAAGAAAGCCGCCGGTCTGGATATCAGCGTCATCTGCCCGCTGCACGGCCCCGTCTGGCGCACAGATCTTGACTATATCATCGGGAAATATGATATCTGGAGCAGATACGAGCCGGAAGAAAAGGGCGTTATGATCGCATATGCTTCCATGTACGGGAACACAGAGAACATGGCAGAGATCTTTGCCGCGTCCCTCGCAGAAGCAGGAGTGAAAAATATCCGGATGCACAATATCTCCAAGACTCATGTATCCGAGCTGATCTCCGACAGCTTCAAATACAGCCACATCGTCCTCGCCGCGCCGACTTACAACAATGGCATTTACCCGCTTATGGACAATTACCTGGAGGACATGAAGGCTCTTGCACTCCAGAACCGCACAGTGGCAGTCCTCGGCAACGGCACCTGGGCTCCCCAGTCCACCAAGCTCATGACTGCAAAGATCGGAGAGCTGAAGAACATGCGTCTGCTTGAGACATCTGTTACCATCAAGTCCGCTGTCAAAGATTCCCAGAGAGAAGAAATTGAATCTCTGGCAAGACAAATTGCAGAAGAAGTGTTATAATATCAGTTATCCCATATTTAAACTTACGAAGGAGGAGTTCTTATGAAATTAGTTATCACCATGAGCAGACGTTTCGGAACCGGAGCAAGCATCATCGCAAAAGAACT
>DXCD01000110.1 GCA_019116185.1 Candidatus Mediterraneibacter stercorigallinarum | reverse complement strand
AATGAACGAAGTGGACATAGCCTCCCTGCTCTCAGACCTTGATGACCGCGAGCTGGCTCTGGCTTTCCGCCTCATTCCAAAGGATAAGGCAGCAGAAGTATTTTCCAACATGGAGACTTCCATGCAGACTTATCTTGTGGAAATGTTCTCAGAAAAAGAATTAAAAGAGCTTCTGGACGATCTGTACATGGATGATACGGTTGATCTTCTGGAAGAGCTTCCCGCCAACCTGGTAAACCGTATCCTGGATACGGTCAGCGCGTCCGACCGGAAGCTGATCAACCAGCTTCTGAACTACCCGGACGACAGCGCCGGAAGCATCATGACAACAGAATACGTGGACATCCGCGAGACCATGACCGTGGCTCAGGCCATGGCCCACATCAAAGAAACCGGGATCCACAAGGAGACCATCTATACCTGTTATGTCACGAACAGGAGAAAGCTGGTCGGCATCGTCAGCGCCAAGGATCTGATGACTTCGGATGATGATGCGCTGATCAAAGACCTGATGGAGACGGAGATCATTTCTGTTTCCACGCACACTGACCAGGAGGAAGTCGCGCGGCTTTTCACAAAATACGACCTTATCGCGCTTCCGGTCCTTGACCAGGACGGGCTCATGGTTGGGATCGTCACATTCGATGACGCCATGGATGTCATGGTGGACGAAGCGACCGAGGATATCACCAAGATGGCGGCAATTAACCCGAGCGAGAAGACTTACTTCGAGACATCCGTATTTACCCATGCAAAGAGCCGGATCCCGTGGCTTCTCGTCCTGATGTTCACTTCCATTGCCACGGGAACGATCATCACCAAATATGAGGACGCTTTTGCCTCGATCCCGCTGCTGGTATCCTTCATCCCAATGCTGATGGATACAGGAGGAAACTGCGGTTCCCAGAGCTCCACCCTGATCATCCGAGGAATCGCGCTGTCACAGATCCGGTTCAAAGATATTTTCCGGGTGGTCTTCAAGGAATTCCGCATCTCGCTCATCGTGGGAGCTGTCCTGGCAGCCACGAACGGCATCCGGATCCTGCTCCAATATGAGGACCCGATGCTCGCGCTTGTGATCGCGCTGTCGCTGATCGCCACGATCATGATCTCCAAAATGGTCGGCTGCCTGCTGCCGCTCCTTGCCAGCAGGGTGCACCTGGACCCGGCGATCATGGCTTCCCCGCTGATCACCACCCTGGTGGACATCTGCTCCATCTGGATTTATTTCAATATCGCAACCGCATTATTCAATCTGTAGCCCGGCAGGATACATCGAATCAGCACGTTCCCTCCGGGGCATAAAGAAAAGAGACGGCTCCTTCCAATACGGAACTGTCTCTTTTCTGCTATTTTATTCGAATTAATCTTACCCGGCCGTTTTACAGGATCGTCTGATTCTTCCGGATTTTACAGCCACTTTTTTATTCCAGAAACATTTCGCTATTTTAGAAACATTTCTTTCGGGACACAATCACTGCTCCCGCGGCCGCCAGCATTATTCCACATAACAGCATCCAGTCTCCGCTATCACCGGTCTTCGGCGCATCTGCTTTTGCATTTGCTTTTCCGCTGCCATCGCCGGTATTTCCGTCGCCGTTTCCGCTGTTATCGCTGTCGGATCCGTCTTTGAGCTTCAGCTGATCTTTTGCATCGCTCAGCGCCTGTACCACTTCATCCACAGTCTTCTGGTCATCTTCTGTCAGAGTCTCGGCTGACAGCACTGCCTGCGCGTTCGCAAGGGCTGTGCGGAAGACTGCCGCGCTCTCTTCTGTGTATTGGCTCAGATCCAGGTCTGCCACGCTGTCCAACAGATCTTCCAGGGTGCTCTTGTCTGCTTTGAGTCTCAGATTGCTGATCGCGTCTACCAGTGCATTCCATGCGGTGTCCGCATCTGCCTGCATTGCATCGCCGTCTGCAAGGACTTCCTGAGCAGCTGCAAGCGCCTGTTGGAACTCAGCCTGACCTGCTTCTGCATAATCATTCAGATCAATGCTCTGTGCAAGTTCCACTGCCATCTCAAGATCCGTCTTGTCAGCCGCCATCATATCCAGCGCCTGGATTGCCTTCATCAGTTTGACTGTTGCGTCCATGACTTCGTCATATGTGGCATTTTCGTCTGCCATCACTGCTTCGCCTTCTGCGATCGCTTCTGCGAACAGGTTCTTGATGGACTCTACGCAGTTGTCAACATCACCGTTTGCCTGGTGCTCTTTTGCCTTGTTCAGGAAGTACTCCAGAGTCGTCTTGCTCGGTTTCTCTTGTTCTTCTCCCTGCTCGATCTTCACATAGTAGCTCTTTGTCTGAATACCATCCTCTGCAGTAACTATGATTTCCGCCTTTCCTCCGAATTTGTCAGGCATGATAACTGTAACAGCCCCGTTTTCTGATGCCTCTGCTGTAATTTCCGGCATATCCGGTGTTGTCACGGTATATTCTTCAATATCCTTATCAAATCCTTCGATGGGCTCTCCATTGATGAAAATATTTTCAAGCTCCGCCAGATCGCTCTTTTCCGCCAGCTTCTCATAAGACGCCATCTCTGTAATTGCCAGGCATTTCCCTTCTTCTGCCTGCATCACGATACGGATCGCGCATGTCTCTACCGGATCAAATGTCAGCACAGTTGTCTCTTCCGCGCTCGGTCCCTCAATGATCTTCAGATTATTTACTGATTTCCAGTTTGCGTCCTGTCCTGCCGGATGGTCTTCTGTCACCTGCCCCGGGTCAGACGGCGGCGTATTGAAATATTCTCCTGTATAGTACTGTACCTCAAACTCCTCCGGAATTGATGCGCCATGATCCGTGTAGAAATCTACTTCCAGATGATCGATAAATTTGTAAGTCACTTCTTCCAGGCCAAATATGATCCCCGCCCAGTCACTTTCACGCCAGCTGTCCGACCAGTTTGTCCAGCGGTTATTTTCCTCCGGAACCCGGGATACTATATTATCATTCAGCTCGGAAGGACTGTCTCCCGAACTTCCTGCCCTGTTTGT
>DXCD01000013.1 GCA_019116185.1 Candidatus Mediterraneibacter stercorigallinarum | reverse complement strand
TCCGCTTTGAAATTGTTTTTAGCTGTATCCCATTCCTTTTACGTCTTTCCCAAATCGTGGAGCCGGAACCTGAGCCACATCCCCGCCCGCCACGAATACGTCTTAAAATATACTACGGTTTTCGGACGTTTCACTTACCGGCGGTCTCCCCCACAAATCCAGATTTAAGCCTCATCGATGGCTTTCCCGATATCGTGCCTCATGTATTTATTCTCGAACTGCACCCACTCGGTCGCGGCATATGCGTTCTTCCGTGCTTCTTTCAGATCTTTTCCTTTTGCGGTCACGCCGAGCACGCGCCCGCCGTTTGTGACGATCTGACCGCCGTCAGACTTTGTGCCCGCATGGAAGCAGTAGTAACCGTCATGTTTCTTGAACTCATCCAACCCGCTGATCGGGAAGCCTTTCTCGTACTTCACCGGATATCCGTCTGATGCCAGCACCACGCACACAGCTGCATTGTCCTCGAACTGAAGGTCAATCTGATCCAGAGTTCCGTCTATGCAGGCTTCAACTACGTCAATGATATCATTTTTCATACGCGGAAGCACGACCTGTGCCTCCGGGTCGCCGAACCTTGCGTTATACTCCAGCACCTTAGGTCCTTCTGCTGTGAGCATCAGCCCAAAGAATATCACGCCTTTGAACGGACGTCCCTCGGCTGCCATCGCATCAACCGTAGGCTGATAGATATATTTATCGCAGAATTCTTCCACTTCTTTCGTGTAGAACGGACTGGGGGAGAATGTCCCCATACCGCCTGTATTCAGGCCGGTATCACCGTCTCCCGCGCGCTTATGATCCTGCGCGCTGGTCATAGTTTTGATTGTCTTTCCGTCTACAAAGGAGAGTACAGACACCTCGCGTCCGGTCATGAATTCTTCGATGACCATCTCATTCCCCGCTGTGCCGAACTTCTTATCCAGCATGATCGTCTTCACGCCTTCCTTCGCCGCTTCCAGATCCTGGCAGATCAGGACGCCTTTACCGAGCGCCAGGCCGTCTGCTTTCAGGACAATCGGGAATTTCGCGGTCTCCAGATAGGCGAGCGCTTTATCCGGGTCAGTGAAATTCTCATATGCAGCTGTGGGGATATTGTATTTCTTCATCAGATCTTTTGAAAATGCTTTGGAGCCTTCAAGGATCGCAGCGTTCTTCCGTGGTCCAAACGTGCGGATGCCTGCTTCTTCCAACACGTCTACAAGACCTCCCACCAGCGGATCGTCCATTCCCACGATACACAGGTCGATCTCTTTTTCTTTTGCAAATGCTGCAAGTTTCTCAAATTCCATTGGTCCGATGTCCACACACTCCGCATACTCTGCGATCCCCGCATTTCCCGGAGCGCAGTAAATCTTATCCGCCCTCGGGCTCTTCGCCACGCTTGCGGCAATTGCATGTTCTCTTCCGCCGCTTCCAACGATCAGTACTTTCATAGAAACCTCCTCTGCTATTCGCTTATTATCGTCCGGTTATTCTCTACCTTTACCCTTCCGTTTGCGATCAGGTCAATCGCGCGGGGAAGGATCTTCCATTCTGCCTGCTCCATCACTCTTCTCTGAAGCTTCTCCGGCGTATCTCCCTGCTCTACTTCCACAGCCTTCTGCAGGATGATCGGTCCGGTATCCGTGCCTTCATCCACAAAATGTACCGTCGCACCGACCACCTTTACCCCGCGTTCCAGCGCCGCCTCGTGGACTTTCAGCCCGTAATAGCCCTTTCCGCAGAAAGAAGGGATCAGGGACGGATGGATATTGATCATACGGTTCCGGTATTCCGCGATCATCGCCGGCGGGATAACCACCAGGAATCCTGCCAGAACGACCAGATCCGGCTCGTACGCTCTCACTGCCTCAAGCAGCTTCTCGTTAAAGATCTCCCGCGACTCATAGTCCTTCGGAGAAATGCATTTTGCCGGAATCCCGCTTTTTTCGGCGCGGATCAGCGCATAAGCATTTTTATTATTGCTGATCACGCCTGCGATCTCTGTGTTTGTGATGCTTCCGTCCTTCACGCGGTCTATGATTGCCTGGAGGTTCGTCCCTCCCCCGGACACCAGCACAACGACGCGGTACACGCCTGATCCCGTCTGCCCTCTGCTGCCGGCATTTCCCGCTTCAGGACCTCCAGCGGATCCTGTCTTTAACATAAGTCTACTCCTTTTTCTCCTGCCACGATGCTTCCGACAACATAGGGATCTTCCCCTGCCGTGCGGATCGCTTCCATTGTTTTATCCACATCTGCTTCATCCACTGCAAGAACCATGCCCAGACCCATGTTGAATGTATTGTACATCATGTGTTCTTCCACATCGCCGTCCACGGAAAGCATGTTGAAAATCGGAGGGATCGGGTAGCTGTCTTTTTTGATCACAGCCCTTGTTCCTTCTTTCAGCATACGCGGTACATTCTCATAGAAACCGCCGCCTGTAATATGGCTGCACGCCTTTACTGTCACTCCGGCTTCCTTGATGCTCTTCAGCGCTTTTACATAGATCTTTGTCGGCGCAAGAAGCGCTTCCCCGAGTGTGCACCCCAGACTGTCATAATATGTATCCAGGGCTTCTCTCTTCATATTGAACACCTTTCTCACAAGGGAGAATCCATTGCTGTGCACTCCGGAAGACGCCATGCCGATCAGCACGTCGCCGGGCTTCAAGTTCTCTCCTGTGATCATTTCCTTCTTGTCGCACACTCCCACAGCAAAGCCTGCCAGGTCATATTCCTCTTCTGCCATGAGTCCCGGATGCTCTGCAGTCTCTCCTCCGATCAATGCCGCTCCGGACTGAAGGCAGCCTTCTGCCACGCCTTTTACGATCTCAGCGATCTTCTCCGGCTCGTTCTTGCCGCACGCAATATAATCAAGGAAGAAGAGCGGCTCTCCGCCGGCACACGCAATATCGTTTACACACATTGCCACCGCGTCAATGCCGATCGTATCATGCTTGTCCAGGACCATCGCCAGCTTGACCTTGGTGCCGCACCCGTCTGTTCCGGAAAGGAGCACAGGCTCGTCCATTTCCTTGATCTTTGCAAGGGAAAATGCACCCGAGAATCCGCCAAGCCCGCCAAGCACCTCCTCGCGCATCGTCTTCTTGACATGCTCCTTCATAAGCTCCACTGATCTGTAACCAGCCTCGATATCAACTCCTGCGTTTTTATAATCCATAAATCTGATCTCCTTACCATGCCCTTCCTGTTGGCAGAGGGCGTCTTTTATCCATACTATCCTCCCGGCAGGCATCGCATTTTCAACGCCGCCGGCGGTCTTTTCACGCTTCTGTTTCCGGCATCAGCCTCTAGCTGTTCAGATATGCCTCGTAACCGATTTCTTTTAATTTGTCAGCCTTAGCCTGTACGGTGTCTTTCATCTCTGCAGAATAGTCTTTCAGCTTCTGTAATACTTCCGCGTCTGATGTCGCAAGGATCTTTGCCGCAAGGATGGCAGCATTCATCCCGCCGTCGATTGCCACTGTGGCTACCGGGATTCCCGGCGGCATCTGTACGATGGAATAAAGTGCGTCCATGCCGTCCAGGTTCTTGCCTGACATAGGCACTCCGATGACCGGCATCGGGAAGAGCGCCGCGCACATTCCGGGAAGATGAGCCGCCATGCCCGCTCCCGCGATGATCACTTTGATCCCTTTCCCTTCTGCTTCTTTTGCCCACTCAAAAAATGTATCCGGCATGCGGTGTGCGGAGATAATTGTCATCTCGTATTCAATCCCGAATTTCTCCAGCATAGATGCAGCTTTGCTCATCACTTTCAGGTCAGAGTCGCTGCCCATAACGATTCCTACTTTTGGCATTTCATTTCCTCCTTAGAATGTGTTTTCCCAGTTTCCATTGCTTTTTTATAGCTTTTATTATTCCAGTTCTCTCAATGGTTCATTTAAGAGTTCTGTCCCCGGAAGTACGAATTTTCCGTCTTTTAATAGTATAATGTGTTTCCCGTCTTTTGTCACTACACTTATTTCTTCTAACTCTTCATAAGGCACGGTTATATCTGTATGGCAGTTAAAATA
>DXCD01000012.1 GCA_019116185.1 Candidatus Mediterraneibacter stercorigallinarum | reverse complement strand
TCCGCTTTGAAATTGTTTTTAGCTGTATCCCATTCCTTTTACGTCTTTCCCAAATCGTGGAGCCGGAACCTGAGCCACATCCCCGCCCGCCACGAATACGTCTTAAAATATACTACGGTTTTCGGACGTTTTATTCACCGGCCGTCTCCGCGGCAAATCCAGATTTATGAAAACAGTTTCTCAAAGCGCTCCATAGCTTCTTTTGTTTTTTCGTGTGTCCCGAACGATGTCAGCCTGAAGTGATTTTTCCCGTTCACGCCAAACCCTGCGCCCGGAGTACCTACTACCTGCGCGTTTTCCAACAGGTAGTCAAAGAACTCCCAGGATTCCATGCCGTCCGGGCATTTAAACCAGATATACGGGGAGTTTACGCCCCCGGTGAAGGAGATATTTTTCCTGCGCAGTGTCTCTGCGATGACACGGGCGTTTTCCATATAATAAGAGATATTTTCCATGCACTCTTTCATTCCCTCGTCGGAAAGCACTTTTGCCGCAGCGTGCTGGATAATGTAGGGCGTCCCGTTGAATTTTGTGGACTGGCGCCTGTTCCACATATCGCGCAGGCTCATCTGCCGGCCGTTTGATGCAGTGAACACGAGCTCTTTTGGCACAACAGTGTATGAGAACCTGGTTCCGGTAAACCCTGCTGTCTTGGACAGGGAACAGAACTCGACAGCACATTTCTCTGCGCCCTCTACTGCATAGATGCTGCGGGGAAGATCCGGTTCGGAAACAAACGCCTCATAAGCAGAGTCAAACAGGATCACCGCCTCATTTTCCAGCGCATAATCCACCCATGCTTTTAACTGTTCCTTATTATAGCACGCGCCTGTCGGATTATTCGGCGAACACAGGTAAATGATGTCTGCCTTCACGGAATCATCCGGCATTGGCAGGAAATTATTTTCCTCTGTACCGTTCATATAGATGATCTGCTTTCCGTCCATTGTGTTCGTATCCACATATACCGGATATACCGGATCCGGCACAAGGATCACATTGTCCCGGTCAAAGAGTTCCGTAATTTTTCCGGTATCGCTCTTTGCTCCGTCAGAGATAAACACATCGTCCGCATCCACGTTCACGCCGTTCTTGGCGTAATACTCTGCTACTGCCCGGCGGACGAACTCATATCCCTGCTCAGGCCCGTATCCTTTAAATGTTTCAGCTTCTGCCTGCATGTCCACTGCCTCGTGAAGCGCATCAATGGCGCTCTTTGTCAGCGGGCGTGTCACGTCGCCGATTCCCAGACGGATAATATTTCCCGCTTGATCCGGGTGCGCCTCCTCATATGCTTTTACTCTGCGGGCAATCTCCGCAAAAAGATAACTGTCCTGCACGTTCAGATAATTTTCATTTAACTTTGGCATAATTCTTCTTCCTTTCTTTTTTCTTTCTAAAAAGATAAAAAGCGGGACTGCCCCTGTCCTTCCGCCCCGTTGCGGAATGACAGGAGTACCAGAACCCGCTCTGTTATTTCCAGACCTATCTTAGCAGAATCCGTTCAGTTTTTCAATATTTATTTCACGGACCGCCTGACCTGCCCTATCTCATCATCCACCGCGCCAGCGACGCTATGATCACACAGTGCAGCACCAGCATGACAGGCACCCCGACGACAAATTTTGCCTTCTTGGTCTTATGCCTGAACAGGAGCATCCCCACAAGTGCTCCCACTGAACCGCCAGCCGCTGTAAGGATGAGGAGGGTCCTCTCCGGGATCCGCCATTTTCCTGATTTTGCCCGTCCCTTGTCCAGACCGTAAGCGATCCAGGTGATGAAATTAATGGCCAGAAGGTAATACGTAAGAATATCCATGCCAATGTTCATACCGCAATCTCCTCTCCCAGTGTAAATGAATAAATGATCTTCTCCTTTACCGGCTTTCCTGTAAGCTGTGTCAGCGCCCGGGCATAATAATCAAGCTGGGCGTGATATTTCTCCTTGAGTTCCCCCGCGTTCCTCACTTTGTCCGTCTTGTAATCCAGCACTACAAGCCCGTCAGATTCTCCGAAATACACATCAATGATCCCCTGTACAAGGATCTTCTCGCCCGACTGGTCCTGCGGATAGATCTCCGACGCGTCGATCCCCAGGACAAACGGCTGCTCTTTGAACAAGGCTTTACAGCGCGCCGCCCGGCTCATCCGCTGCCCGCTCACGCACCGGAGAAACCGGAGGATATCTTCATGGCGGATACATTCAGCCATCTCCCGGGTAAGCCTTCCCCGGGAGCGCAGATTCTCTATCGCCCGGGTCAGGCTCGCATCGTCGTAATCCACCGTAAAATCCAGAAGCTCCAGAAGTTTGTGATAGGCGCTTCCCCGGGACGCCCCTGTGAGCGTCTCTTCTTCCCGGAGAAATCCCGGGAGCAGGGGCACGACCTCCGGCTCCTCGTACATTTCCTGCCCGGCTTCCTCTGCAAGGACAGAACGCTTCTTAAGCTCTGAAACCGTGAATTTCAGTTTCATCCTTCCGGTCTCTTCATACGGATATACATAATCCATCTGTTCTTCCAGGCGTGTCCGAAGTTCCGGCACATAAACCCCGGACGTATCCCAATGTTCCAGAACATCCAGCGCCAGTTCTTCTGCTCTCTCTTCCGCCAGCCCCGGCGCAAGGTCTGCCCCGGAGAAGATCCGCACCTCCACAGGCGCCTTCTCCTTCACCTTGACTTCCGCTTTGCCGGCTGCATTTACGGATTCCTGATCCGCTCCTTCCATCACCGCGGGAAGCACCCAATCCAGGTAACTTCTGGCGCCCTCCACACGGAAGACACCCATATCCCCTCCGGCAGATGCCAGACCATCCATATCCGCGCAGCCTGTCATGATAAGCTTTTCCTTGGCGCGGGTCATGGCCACATAAAGAATGCGCATTTCCTCTGCCAGTGTCTCCAGCAGAGACTCTTCCCGGATCATTTTCTTCAAAAATACCTGTTTCTTCGTCCTTCTTTCCAGATCGATATAATCCAGCCCCACGCCCCATTCCGGGTGGAGGATCACGCTTCCCTTGGCATCCTGCATATTGAACCTTTTCCCCATCCCCGAGGTAAACACAACAGGGAATTCCAGCCCTTTGCTCTTGTGGATGCTCATGATGCGCACGGTATCCGACTGTTCGTCCATGATCCCAGCTTCCCCATAATCCACATCATATTTCTTTAATTGTCCGATATACCGCACGAAATTGAACAGCCCCTTGTAGCTCGTGCCCTCAAATGCCGACGCTTTTTCCACCAGCATTTCCACGTTCGCCATCCGCTGGGCGCCTCCTGGCATTGTCTCAACAGAAAGCCCGTAGCCTGTGTCCTCAATGATCTCTGTCAGAAGCTCATGAACCGGAGTGTAAGGTACTTTTTTCCGGAAGTACGCTGTCTGCTCATAAAACCGCGCCAGTTTTTTCCGAAGCGTCTTATCCGGTTCTTTTTCCCCGTTCTCTCCCGCCGCATACGCAGCAGCCGCCTCATAAAACATAAGATTCGGAAATGTGATCCTGATCTCCGCCATCTCTTCTGTGGTCAGATTCCCAAAGGGGGATGTCAGGACCGCCGCGAGGGGAAGATCCTGCCGCGCATTATCCAGTATCTTCAAATAATCAAGCAGGACACTCACCTCATAAGTCTCAAAATACCCTTCTCTGCTCACAGAATATGCGGGAATCCCTTCCTCCGCAAGCACGCTGGAAAAGTCTTCTGCCCAGCCTTTGATGCTGCGGGTCAGGATCACAATATCCCGGTACTGTACCCTTCGGTATCCCCCTGTCTCCCGGTCAATGACCTGCCCGGTTCTCATAAGCTCCCGGATCCGGCGGGCGATCATGCGGGCCTCTGCCCTGCGCGCATCCTCATCTCCGGTATCCGCCTTATCCAGGAGCAGCAACTCTGTCCTGTCGGAAAATCCCGCTTCTTCTACATTTTCAGGAAGAGCCGGGAAATCAGCCCCCACATACAGCGCGGCGCTGTCATCATACTCGATCCCCCCGAGATCTCTTCCCATGATCTGCCGGAAGATATAGTTCACGCTGTCCAGCACTTCCGGGCGGCTTCGGAAATTCTTGTGGAGGTCGATCCGCTGTTTTTCACTGTCCGCCAGGCTGTATGTGTCATACTTTTCCATAAAAAGCTCCGGCCGGGACAGGCGGAAGCTGTAAATGCTCTGCTTCACATCGCCGACCATGAAGACATTATATCCGCCGCGGGACATTCTGGACACACTGGTAAGGATCGTCTCCTGTACAAGGTTGCTGTCCTGGTACTCATCGATCATCACTTCCTCGAACCGGTCCTGGTATTCTCCCGCTGCCGGAGACGGGATCAGCTTCCCGTCTTGTTCCACAGTCAGAATGGCAAGGGCAAACTGTTCCATATCACTAAAGTCGATCATATTCCTGCTTCGCTTCTTCTCGCTGAACAGATCTGAGAACCTCTTCACAAGAGAAACCAGTGTCCTCATAGACGGGCCTGCCAGCTTCATATCCTGTATCCATTCTTCACAGCTGGCGTAGAAATACATCTCCTGAAGGTCTTTCACAAGCTTTTTCGCCTGCTCGCGGAGCTTCTTTACCGTCTCCTTTTTATCAGGGGACACTGTGTCATCCTTCTTCCCGGAAAGGCGCTTCCACACAAATCCATGGACAATATCATATTGGCTGCGGAACTCTGCCGTGTTTCCCAGCCTTTCGATTCCTTCGAGATCAGATTCCAGCATATCCGCGTACATATACGGACCGTCCGGCTCCTCGCAGATCTTCAGCGCATGCCTGAGCACACGGCTGATATCCTCCGCCCGGCGCCGCACTCTCACAGCCGCGCGCTGCCCCAGGGTCCCGCCGTCTGCGGATGCCTCCGGCAGTTCGTAGGCTTCCACACAGGAGTCCAGCCACTTTTCCGGCTGGGGATAGCTGCGCGAGTACTCGTACAGCTTCAGGATAAGCCCTTCGATCTTCCGGTCATTCCGCCCCGCACCGAACCGCTCTACAAAATCAAGGAAATCCTCTGTCCCCTCCGCATAGCATTCCTCCAGCATTTCATCCAGCACGTCCTGCTGCAGAAGCTTCAGCTCCCCTTCCTCCGCAATACGGAATCCCGGGTCAATGCCGATCACATGAAAATGATCTCTTATAACCGAAAGGCAGAAGCTGTGGATCGTCGTGATCGCCGCGCTGTGGACAAGCGTTGCCTGCTGCTCCAGACGGGCGTCCCCCGGCCGCTCCTGAAGCTTCTTCTCGATCGCCGCCCCGATCCGCTCTTTCATCTCAGCTGCCGCTGCTTCTGTAAATGTCACAATAAGCAGGCGGTCCACATCCACAGGATGTTCCTCTTCTGTGAGCCTCTGGATGATACGTTCCACAAGCACTGCCGTCTTTCCGGAACCTGCTGCCGCTGACACAAGGATATTCCGGTCCCGCAGATCAATCACCTTCTGCTGCTCTTCTGTCCATTTCACGCTCATCCCTGCTCACCTCCCGATCCGAATCCGTTCTCTTCCAGTGTCAGCCACATTGCTGCCACAGCTTCTTCCACAGTAAACTTCTCAAGCCTGCGGTAGGAACATCCGTCGATCCTAAGGTCGAACCCGCAGATATCCCGGTACGCGCAGTAATCGCAGCCCGTGCTCTCTCCCATTTCATAGGGAGCCGCCTGTACCTCGCCCTCAAACATCGCTTCCTTCAGGCTGTTTTCCTTTTCTTTTGTATATTTTAAGACCGTCTCAAACGTCTCCCGGGGCAGCGCCCGTGAGCTCTTGCTGAGAGAGCCGTCTTTATTGCGCCCCATCGGAAATAGGACAGACGCTCCGCTGAGATCATGTTCCAGATGAGACACAACGGCTTCATCACCGTTAATGAGACCGTCCAACTTCAGTTCTTTCAGGATGCTCTTCTCCACCGCTTCTTCACTGTCCTCTGCCGGGACCACCGGATCTTGTATCCTGTAATAAAAGATCCCTGCAGGCACGATCTCTTTCCCCGGATGCCTTTGTTCTTCCACATGGACCGCCGCGTTCAAATATACCGGAAGCTGCATCTGAAGCCCGTGATACAGCGCCGTAATATCAAAGCTCTTCATTCCGGTCTTATAATCTGTCACCTTCACATAAACACAGTTCTCTTCTTCACACGTATCGATCCGGTCGATCTTCCCGCTCCCGAACTTCAGCTCATACCCGCTGGGCACAAAATCCCCCTTCTCAAGCTGCTTCGTAAGCGCCCACACAGACCGCCCGATCAGCCTCTTGATCCGCCCGATCATATATTCGTTCCTCGCGGAGCTGAAAAGCACGGTATTTCCGTAATCAACCACGCTCTCTTCCACGCTTTCAGCGATCAGCTCTTCCCGTTTCTCCTGTGTCATCTCCGCCCAGCTTAAGTTTTCTTTGTCTGCTTTCCGCGAAAAACGTTCCAGAGACTGATGGGCAATATTTCCGAGATCCAATGCCTCAAACCCATACTCTTCCCTGTCAGAGAGCCGGAGCCCATAGCTCAGGAAATGGGCATAAGCACAGGATGCGAACTGCTCCAGACGTGTCACGCTGACACGCCCGCGGTCAGGATAAAGGGCTTCTGCCCGCTCCGCGCCCAGAGACGTGCTTCCTTTTCTTAAGAATGCCGCTTTCAGAATATGCGCCATGTCTTCCCTGCTCTTTTCATCCCCGGCGAACCAGGTATACAGCTCCTTCCACTCCTCGCCCACACCTGTCTGCCGATCCCGCAGTCCTTCTGCCACCTGGCGTATCCCGGTCCTTCTTGTAATCTCCCGTTCTCTCAAACCGCGCTTCTCCTCATCCACCGGCCGCAGTGCAGGGAAGAGTCTGCGGATATCCTGAATCAAATACGCCGGACGCAGATTCTTGCCGTCGCCGGATACTTTTGACCACGAGAGGAACAGATATTCCGTAGGCTTTGTCAGATTCATATACAGATAGAATTTCTGGCTGTACAGCTTTTCCTTCGGACCGGGAGACAGGCTGATCTCTTCTCTCTGGAATATCTCCCTGTCACGTTCCGAGAGCAGTCCCCCTGCCTTTGTATTTCCGGGAAGCAGGACATCATTTGCCCCCACAAAGAAAAGCGCTTTGATATTCTTGATCCTTGTACGTTCCACATCGCCTATCACCACCTGATCCAGGCTCGGCGGGATCACGCCCACCTTCGCCTCCTCAAGCCCGGCGTCCAGCAGATCACAGTATTCTTTCAGAGAAATAGACTCATCTCCCAGCAGCTCCACGAACTTGTCAAACAGCTCCAGTACGATCCGGTAAACCTGTGCGTACTCCTTTGCAAGGGCGAGTTCCCCTTCCTCCTGAAATCTCTGTTCCATGGCAGCAAGCTGTTCCTGCAGCCTCTCCCCGGCAATATAGTCGTACACGGCAAGGGTCACGTCCCGGACTGTCTTCCTGCGCTGCTTTAATATCTGCATGAGCCCGCTTGTCTTCTCTACGAACCGCACCCTGAGGTGGTTCAGTTCCTGGAGGTCTTCTTCGCCTGTCCCGGCGGCGCGTCTCACCCACGCCTGCTGCCATTTCTTATAGCCCTTTATGCCCAGCGCCAGGCAGTAATTTTCCATCCGGTCAATCTCATCGTCAGTAAATCCGCACAGCCCGGTCCTGAGATGGCGGAATACGCTCTCATATGTGAAATTCTGCTCTGCCATTGCCAGCAGGCTGCGCACATATTCCACAAAAGAATTCAGAAGAATACTTTTCTTATGGTCCATAAAGATCGGAATATCAAACATCCCGCACGCTTTTTCCAGCGCGTCAGCATAAACATTCATATCCGGGGCGATCACCGCAATGTCCCGGAAGCGGTATCCCTTTTCCCGCACCAGATACCGGATCGTCTCAGCCGTATACTGCGCCTCGCCCCGCGGATTTCGCGCTTCATGAAGCGAAATGGAATCTTCGGGGTCTGGCACTTCTGATGTCTCTTTCTGATTCAATGATCGTTCCGGTTCGGACAGCTGTTCCGGATTTAACGCTTGTCCCTGTTCAGCCGCCTGCTTCCGGCAAAACTGCCTTCCCGAATAGCGGAACAATTCTGACTCCAGAAACGCCAGCGCCGGATTCTCCCTGAACCGGTAAGGCGGCTTTGCATACAGATATACCGGCTCCTCTGTCTCTACGCCTGCTTCCCGCGCGATCTTCACAAGAGAAGTCACCATCTGCTTGCTGAGGGCAAAAAGCTGATATGGGTGGCGGTACACAAAAGGATCTTCCCTCTGATCCATTTCCACCGTGATCATCACCCGGTCACACACCTTGAGAAGCTCGCCCAGCAGCCGGTCCTGGACCGGAGTAAATCCGGTAAATCCGTCCAATGCCACTACGCTGCCCTTCAGAATTTCCGACTGGGGAACCGCGTCGCTTAACACATCCAGCATTTCTTCTTTTGTAATATACTTTTCACTCAGATAATCTTCAAAACCTTCATAAAGCCTGCGGATATCTCTCAGCTTATAACTGAGATAGCTGTTCGGATCCAGCCCTTCCATAAACTCGTCGATCCGTTCCAGGCTCACACCGTACTGGGTAAACTCCGATATGACAGACTTCACCTCGCTGATGTAGCCCTGCTTCTTAAGATTTCCCTTTAAGACAGTCAGCTCCTCCTCAAAGTTTCCCGCAATCTTCCGGAGCACCAGATTCTTCCCCTCATCGTCCAGCACCGGGAGATTATCCCTCCCCACTTCCTCAAATACGCGATGAGCCAGACGCCCAAAACTCAGGACGTCAATATTCATGATCCCGCCCCGGGGATGCATCAGGCACAGATCCTTCTGAGTCTCCATAGTAAACTGCTCCGGCACAAGGACAAGGTAATTTTTCTCCGGATGCCTGATGGAATCCTCTATGATATTTTCATACAGATAGTGGGATTTCCCACTTCCGGAATTTCCAAAAATAAACTGTAAAGCCATAATCCCCTCCTGTAGAACCCCGCATCAGCGTTTAGCAAGCCTGTCCGCACGTAGCTCAATCATTATACCACACTACACACTTATCCGAAATACTGCAAATCTGGATTTGCCGGGGAGACTTTGTTGGAGTAAATCATCCGAAAACAGCGGGGGTTTTTCAAGACGTATTCGCAGATGGCGGATGTGTGGCTTCGGTTCCTGATCCGTAATCTGGGAAAGTCTAGAAAGGCAGGAAGCACGGCTAAAGACAATTGAACAGTGGACGATTCGGCTCCGCCTCAGGCATCCACTGTTCAATTAACGCCGTACTCCCTGCCTTTAAGACTTTCCAACAGATTACTCCAAAGTCACCGAATCCACACACCCGCCCTCTGCGAAAGGTTTTCGAAAAGACGCTTCGCTGTTTTCGAACGTTATACCAGTCGGGAGGTCTCACGACAAATGCAGGATTTCAAAAACGGAGCGGAAGGGGAGCGGCATTGAAGAAACAGAAGATTCGAACAAATCCGATGGGGTTCCGGCTGGATAAAAGTTTTGTTTTGTCGGAAGCGTTCCCGCTGGACCCGCTTTTAGAATCCTAGATTTGTTCGCGGGGGACTGCCGGTCGGATGAAAGCAGAAAACCGTCCCTATTTCAAGAGCCTTTCGTGGCGGGCGGGGATGCGGCGACGGTGACTCGGAACGATTTGTTGGAAAGACTTAAAGGAATGGGATACGGCGTTAATTTCAAAGCGAATGCCTGAGCGCAAGCGAATCGTCCGCTTTGAAATTGTTTTTAGCTGTATCCCATTCCTTTTACGTCTTTCCCAAATCGTGGAGCCGGAACCTGAGCCACATCCCCGCCCGTCACGAATATGTCTTAAAATAAACCACGGTTTTCGGACGTTTTATTTACCGGCCGTCTCCCCGGCAAATCCAGATTTACATATTATAGTAATGGGCATATAACCCGTCTTTTGCGAGGAGGCTTTCGTGTGTCCCTCTCTCCGCTATCCCGTCTTCGGTGATGACGATGATCTCATCCGCGCCCCGGATGGTGGACAGCCTGTGCGCGATGGTGATGGTGGTCCGGTCTTTAGAGAGTTCCTCCAGGCTCTGCTGGATCCAGCGTTCGCTCTCATTGTCCAGGGCGCTGGTCGCTTCGTCCAGGATCAGGATGGGCGGATTCTTCAGGAACACGCGGGCAATAGAGATGCGCTGTTTCTGTCCGCCGGAGAGGCGGGCACCGCGTTCTCCCACAAAGGTATCGTATCCGTCAGGCAGCTCTTCGATAAAGTCATGGATATTGGCGCGTTTCGCGGCCGCGATGATCTCATCCATGGAAGCTCCGGGCCTGCCGTAGGCGATGTTGTCGCGGATTGTCCCTGAGAAGAGGTATACGTCCTGCTGTACCATGCCGATCTGGCTCCGCAGGCTTTTAAGCGTCAGGGTGCGGACATCTTTCCCGTCGATGGTGACCCTGCCTCCGGTTACGTCATAGAACCGCGGCAGGAGAGAGCAGATCGTTGTTTTTCCGCTGCCGGAAGGACCCACCAGGGCGATGGATTTCCCGGCAGGGATCTCGATTGACACGTGGGAAAGCACTGGGGTGTCGTCATCGCTGTAATGGAAGGAGACATCCTCGTAGCAGACTCTTCCTTTTACATTTTCCAGAGGCTGGGCGTCAGGAGCGTCCACGATCTCAGGCTCTGTCTCCATCACGTCGAGGAAACGCCGGAATCCGGCGAGACCTTTCTGCATCATTTCAATGAGCTCCACAAGGATCTGGATCGGGCTGATGAAGATGCCGATATACAGGGCGTACATGGCAAGGTCGCCCACATTCATGAGACCATTGGCGATCAGGTATCCGCCGAACACAAGGGTGACCAGATACATCATTCCCTGGAAGAAGAGATTCCAGCCCATGAAACTGCCCATGCAGTTGTAGTTGTTTTTCTTCGAGATCAGGAAGGCATGGTTGCTCTTTTTGAATTTCTCCCGCTCGATCTCCTCGTTAGCAAAGGACTGGACAACGCGGATGCCGGCGAGGGTGTCCTGAAGGCTGGAATTGACGTCGCCGATCTTCCTGCGGTTCTCCATGAAGGTCTCCTGCATCCGCTGGTTCTGGCGGAAGGAGAAGATGAACATGCAGAGCACGAGAACAATCAGAGGCAGGGCAAGCCTCCAGTTGATCAGGAAAAGAAAGACAAAGGAGCCCGCAATTTTCACGACAGAGATAAAAAGGTTCTCCGGGCCGTGGTGGGCAAACTCTGCGATATCAAACAGGTCGGACACGAGCTTGCTCATCATCTGACCGGAATTGTTCCTGCTGTAATAAGAAAATGACAGCTTCTCATAATGGTCGAAGAGCTGTTGGCGCATATCCCTTTCCATGTGCGCGCCCATCATGTGTCCCTGATAACTTACGTAGTATTTGCACAGGCTCTGGATGACATACATGGTCAGAAGCCCGGCAGCGAGCCAGGGGAGAGCCCGCAGGATGACGGAGCTGTCTTTTGTGAAAAGCGTGTTTGTCATGGTGCGGAGGATCTGCGGGTAGGCAAGATCCACAATACTGATAAATGCGGCGCAGATCAGGTCAATAAAAAAGACCGCTTTATACGGCGCATAATAACGGATAAATTTTCTGAGTGTGTGCATGAGAGTCTCCTTTCTAAAATGACCACAACAATATTAGCACATGATTTTCTGCTTGACAAGGAGCAGGAGCCTGTAATAAGGTAGGGACTGACGTGATGCGGGCCCATGGATACAGGTCTGCAGACGGACAGATTGAAATGACAGATTATAATGTATTAGCAGCAGGACAGGAGAGAGTTATGAAAATTTATCTCGCCCCTTTGGAGGGGATCACAGGATGGATCTTCCGAAGCGCCGTACATGAATGTTTCGGAGGATTTGACAAATATTTTGTCCCCTTTATCAGACCGAATCAGATGGGACATTTCAGCGCCAGGGAGAAGAAAGACATCCTGCCGGAGCATAATAAGGGGATGCGGGCAGTGCCTCAGATCCTCACGAACCGCGCGGATGATTTCCTGCGCACGGCTGAGAAGCTGAAAGACTTCGGGTATGAAGAAATCAACCTGAACCTGGGATGCCCGTCAAAGACAGTGGTGACGAAGGGCAGGGGAGCGGGCTTTCTGGCAGATCCGGACAGGCTTGATCTGTTTCTGGAGGAAATATTCGGGAAATGTCCGGTAAAAATATCAGTTAAGACAAGGCTTGGAATGGAAGACGCGTCGGAATTTGCAAGGCTGATGGAGATCTACAATCAATATCCCATAGAAGAATTGATCATCCATCCGAGAGTGCAGAAAGATTTCTATAAAAACACGCCGGACCTGGACACTTATGCAGAGGCTGCCAGAAGCAGCAGAATTCCGTTGTGCTATAATGGAGATATTTTTTCGAAGCAGGATTATGAGAAATTGATCTTAAAATTCCCGGATACAGACTGTATCATGACAGGGCGCGGCATCCTGAAAGATCCTTCCCTGGCAAGGCAGCTGCGGGGCGGGAAGGGCGCGGATAAAGCAGAACTGCGCCGTTTCCATGACCTGCTGTATGCGGGATACTGCGAAGAAATGTCCGGGGACCGGACGATTTTGTTTAAGATGAAAGAGCTGTGGACTTATCTTGCGCCTCTTTTTGCGGATTCTAAGAAATACACAAAGAAGATAAAAAAAGCAGAGAAATGTGCGGTATATGAGCAGCTGGTAGACGAATTGTTTGCCGGGACAGAACTTCAGCCATGAGAATTTCTATTCTCATGGCTGAATGATTCTACAGAGGTTAAGAGGCTTCTATATTAAAAGTTACGTCTTATTGTTCGATCTGCTTTTTCAGCGCGGCCTCCACGAACCCTTTGAACAGCGGATGCGGGCGGTTCGGCCTGGATTTTAATTCCGGGTGCGCCTGCGTTGCGATAAACCAGGGGTGGGACGGGATCTCGACCATCTCTACGATGCGGCTGTCAGGGGACAGGCCGCACAGGGACATCCCGTGGCTCTCCAAATCTTCCCTGTAATCATTGTTTACCTCATATCTGTGGCGGTGGCGTTCGCTGATCTCTTTTGTCCCATAGAGACGGGCAGCAAGAGAATCGTCTTTCAGCACGCAGGGATAAGCTCCGAGCCGGAGAGTTCCGCCGATGTCTTCCACGCCGATCTGGTCTTCCATGATGTGAATGACCGGATGGGTAGTATCCGGCTTCAGTTCCATGCTGTGAGCATCATGATATCCGATCACATTCCGGGCAAATTCAACGATGGCGAGCTGCATTCCAAGGCATAATCCAAGGAAGGGGATGCCGTGGGTGCGGGCATAGCGGATGGCCTCGATCTTGCCTTCCACGCCGCGGTGCCCAAAACCGCCGGGGACAAGGATGCCGCTCACATCGGAAAAGAGGTCGTCCGCGTTTTCTTCTGTAACGGTTTCTGAATCGATCCATTTAATATTTACAGTTGTGTGGGAATAAATCCCCCCGTGCTTGAGAGCCTCGACCACGCTGATATAGGCGTCGTGGAGCTGGATGTACTTGCCGACCAGGGCGACAGTGACTTCCTGTGTGGGGTGTTTCAGCTTATCCACCATTTCGGTCCAGTCTTTCAGATCCGGTTCCGGGCAGTCCAGGTGCAGACACTCGCAGACGACCTGCGCCAGCTGTTCTTTTTCCATGGCAAGAGGAGCTTCATACAAGTACTCTACGTCAAGATTCTGGAGCACATGGTTCGCGGGCAGGTTGCAGAAGAGGGAGATCTTATCCTTCATGCCCGGAGTCAGCGGATATTCGGAGCGGCACACAATGATATCCGGCTGGATCCCCATGCCCTGGAGCTCCTTCACACTTGCCTGGGTGGGCTTGGTCTTCATTTCCTGAGAAGCGCGCAGATAGGGGATGAGTGTTACGTGGATGAGAATGACATTCTCATGTCCTTTTTCGTGCTGGAACTGGCGGATGGACTCAAGGAAGGGCTGGCTTTCAATGTCTCCGACCGTTCCACCTACCTCGATAATGGCGATTTCCGTGTCCTCTGCCGCGGGATTGCGGTAGAACCTGCTTTTGATCTCATTTGTGATGTGAGGGATGACCTGAACCGTGCCACCGCCGAAATCGCCCCGCCGTTCCTTCTGGAGTACGGACCAGTAGATTTTTCCGGTGGTGACATTGGAATTTTTTGTCAGGCTTTCGTCAATGAAGCGCTCATAGTGTCCCAGGTCAAGGTCGGTCTCCGCCCCGTCGTCTGTGACAAAGACTTCACCGTGCTGGACCGGGTTCATTGTCCCGGGATCAATATTGATATAAGGGTCAAACTTCTGCATGGTGACTGTGTATCCACGCGCTTTTAAAAGCCGCCCGAGAGAAGCGGCTGTGATGCCTTTCCCAAGACCGGATACAACGCCGCCTGTTACAAATACATATTTTACTGCCATGGTAAATGCCTCCTGTGAGTTGTGATAACGTAAAAGTTCCGTAAAAAAGAGTACAGCCTGACTATAAGTATGGCGCCGCTCCATTGCGGTCTGATGTTCCATACATATAATCAGACTGTAATATTACTTTGTAAAAATACTTTATTAGTATACACCTGAAAACAGGAAAATACAATGTTTTTTAAAGGATCATGTGTTCATACATTTTAAAGAATCATATGCTCGTACACTGCCTCGCATGTAAGCTGCACGCCCAGCTTTTTGAAGATCTTGATATCAACATCCGAGAGCATGACAGAGGTGTGCGCCTGGCAGCCGTCCAGTTTCGGAAGCTGGGAGAGCGCAAGCCGCGCGTCCGGATTCATTGCCGCGCTGGCTGAGAGGGCGATCAATACCTCGTCTGTGTGGAGCCGGGGATTTTTGCTCTTCAGATAATCAACCTTCAGCTTCTGGATCGGCTCGATGGACTCCGGAGATATGATGTGGAGTTCATGATCAAGCCCGGCAAGCTCTTTTAATACGTTAAGCAGAAGAGCAGCGGAAGCTCCGAGCAGATTAGTCGTCTTTCCGGTGATGATCCTGCCGTCTTCAAGCTGCAGGGCAGCTGCCGGCCCGTTTGTCTCTTTGGCGCGCTCCAGCGCTTTTACAGCTACCGCGCGGTCTGCCACAGTGATTCCGGCCATGTTCATGAGCAGTTCGATCTTCTGCGCTTCCTTGTCTGAGGCATCGCCCTTTACCAGGGCGTTCAGGGCAGCGTAGTAGCGGCGGATGATTTCCTGCTTTGAGGCTTCCCTGCATGCATCGTCATCGCAGATACAGTTGCCTGCCATATTGACTCCCATATCTGTGGGAGACTTATACGGGCTCTCCCCGTAGATTTTCTCAAAAATCGTGTTGAGTACAGGGAAGATTTCCACATCCCTGTTATAATTGACCGTGGTCTCCCCGTAAGCTTCCAGATGGAAGGGGTCAATCATGTTTACATCATTCAGGTCCGCGGTGGCAGCCTCGTAGGCCAGGTTCACCGGGTGTTTGAGAGGAAGGTTCCAGATGGGGAAGGTCTCAAATTTCGCATAGCCTGCATTGATCCCGCGTTTATGCTCATGGTAGAGCTGTGAGAGGCAGGTTGCCATCTTACCGCTTCCTGGTCCCGGGGCAGTAACGATCACAAGAGGACGCGTCGTGCGGATATAATCATTCTTCCCATATCCGTCGTCGCTGATGATGAGCGGTACATTGGACGGATATCCGGGGATCACATAATGGAGATATACCGGGATGTTGAGCTTCTCCAGCCTGTTTTTAAATAGAAGAGCGCTCTCCTGCCCGGAAAACTGCGTGATAGTCACGCTTCCCACATAAAGCCCCTGTTCGCGGTATGTGTCGATCAGGCGGAGCACGTCCGAGTCATAGGTGATTCCCAGATCACCGCGGATCTTGTTCTTTTCAATATCTTTGGCGCTGATCACGATCACGATCTCTGCCTGAGCGCTCAGCTCTTTTAAAAGACGCAGCTTGCTGTCAGGGGAAAACCCCGGAAGCACGCGGGAGGCGTGATAATCATCGAACAGCTTACCTCCAAATTCAAGATAGAGTTTGTTGTCGAACTTGTTAATCCGGCTGCGGATGTGTTCAGACTGCATTTTCAGGTACTTTTCATTGTCAAAACCGATTCTCATTTTCCATTCCCCACTTATCTAGTTTCTCATTGTATATATTGACCTTTTGGCAGGATTCCTGTAAAAGCCGATGATCTGACAGGAGAGTGCCTAAAGGACATATTTCGTACCCAGTATACTATAAAAAGTCATGGTTTTACAATATTTTCATAATCTTTTTATTGATTTATGCAAAACCTGTACTTATAATGGTAATAGTTGATTTTAGGAGGAAAAGAATGGATAACCAGAACAACAAAAATAATCCTAACAATAACCGGCAGGGCTGGGGAGTTATCCTCATTACAACCCTGCTGGTCACTTTTATGGTGCTGGGATTTTATACTCTTATGCGCGGGGCAGGCCCGGAAGAGATAAGTTATGATAAATTTCTGGATATGGTTGATGATGGCAAAGTAGAAGTCGTCCGATTGAACAGCAGCCGTATTTATATTACTCTTACCGAAAAGGCAAGGCAGGAAGAGGCGGAAAAACGGGCAGAAGAACAGCAGCAGAACGGCGGGCTGAGCAGCATTATGGATCAGTTCCAAAGCCAGTTTCAGAGTCAGACCCAGAGCCAGGTGCAGATGAGCGAAGAGGATCCCGAAGAGAGAGACCCGGATTATTATACAGGGTATGTTGATGATGACGCCTTGGTGGAGCGGCTTGATGAGGCGGATGTCACCTTTAAAAGAGATAATACAGATACAGTAGGCAATATGGTGCTTGAAGTGCTCGTCACGGTTATTCTGCCGCTCGGACTGACTGCGCTCCTTCTCTTCTATATCATGAAGAAAATGACAAAAGGCAGCGGCATGATGGGAATCGGGAAGAGCAATGCCAAGATGTATATGGAGAAAGAGACCGGAGTGACCTTTCAGGATGTGGCAGGAGAGGACGAGGCAAAGGAATCTCTCCAGGAAGTGGTTGATTTCCTGCATAATCCGGGGAAATACAGCGGTATCGGAGCAAAACTGCCGAAAGGCGCGCTTCTCGTGGGTCCTCCGGGAACCGGTAAGACGCTGCTTGCAAAGGCTGTTGCAGGGGAGGCGAAGGTTCCGTTTTTCTCTCTGTCCGGTTCTGCCTTTGTGGAAATGTATGTCGGTGTGGGTGCCTCCCGTGTCCGTGACCTGTTCAAGCAGGCACAGCAGATGGCTCCGTGTATCGTGTTTATCGACGAGATTGATGCTATCGGAAAGACACGTGACACTGCAATGGGTGGCAACGATGAGAGAGAACAGACCTTAAACCAGCTGCTTGCTGAGATGGACGGCTTTGATACGAACAAGGGCCTCCTGATCCTTGCGGCGACGAACCGACCGGAGATCCTGGATCCCGCGCTTCTGCGCCCGGGACGGTTTGACCGGCGGATCATTGTAGATAAGCCGGACCTGAAGGGACGCATCGATATCCTGAAAGTTCATGCAAAGGATGTAAGAATGGATGACAGTGTGGATCTGGAGGCTATTGCCCTCGCTACATCAGGAGCAGTGGGCTCTGACCTTGCAAATATGATCAATGAGGCTGCCATCAATGCGGTAAAACACGGCCGGCAGGTAGTCAGCCAGAAGGATCTCTTTGAGGCAGTGGAAGTTGTTCTTGTGGGAAAAGAGAAGAAAGACCGTATTATGAGCAAAGAGGAGAGAAGGATCGTGTCCTACCACGAGGTCGGACATGCCCTCGTCACAGCACTCCAGAAAAATACAGAACCAGTGCAGAAGATCACGATCGTGCCGAGAACCATGGGCGCCCTGGGCTACGTGATGCAGACGCCGGAAGAAGAGAAGTTCTTAAATACAAAGAAAGAACTGGAGGCAATGATCGTTGTTGCCCTTGGCGGGCGCGCGGCAGAAGAGCTGGTATTTGACACAGTGACAACCGGCGCTGCAAATGATATTGAACAGGCTACAAAGATCGCCCGCGCTATGATCACTCAGTATGGAATGTCAGAGCGTTTCGGCCTGATGGGGCTGGAGTCCATCCAGAATAAATATCTGGACGGAAGAGCTGTGTTAAACTGCGGCGACGCTACGGCAGGCGAGATCGACGAGGAAGTCATGAAGATGTTAAAAGGTGCGTATGCAGAGGCAAAGAGGCTGCTCGGCGAGAACCGTGAAGCGCTCGATCAGATCTCCGCATTCCTGATCGAGAAAGAGACGATCACGGGCAAAGAGTTCATGAAGATCTTCCGCGAGGTGAAGGGAATACCGGAACCGGAAGAAAATGAGACAGATAAAGCGGAAGAAAAAGAAGGACGCATCGCCATGAAACCTATGTAAATCTGGATTTGTCGGGGAACCTTTGCTGGAGTAAATCATCCGGAAACAGCGGGGGTTTTTCAAGACGTATTCGCAGAGGGCAGATGTGTGGC
>DXCD01000109.1 GCA_019116185.1 Candidatus Mediterraneibacter stercorigallinarum | reverse complement strand
CTTCTGCCGCTGCTTTCGCATCCAGGAATGCCTGCTGTCCTGCATCGACATACTTGTCAAGATCGATCATGTCTGCCAGCTCAAGAGCCATCTCAAGGTCGGTCTTGCTGCCTGCCTTCATATCGAGAGCTCCAAGTGCCTGTACCAGCTTAGAGGTTGCATTCATGACTTCCTCATATGTAGCATGATCGTTTGCCATCACTGCATCGCCTTCTGTGATTGCTTCTGCGAACAGATCTTTAATGGACTGTACACAGTCGTCCACATCGCCATTTGCCTGGTGCGCTTTCGCTTCGTTCAGATAGAACTCCAGCGTGGTCTTGCTGATCCTCAGTCCGTCGATCGCTGTCTTCAGGTCTTCCGTCGCCGCGGTGATCTCATCTGCGGTCGCCGCTTCATTGTTCAGGACGCTCTCCGCTGCCTTCATAGCATCCTGGAATGCAGTCCATGTATCCTTGATATAGCCTTTCGAGCTAAGGTCTTTGTACTCGTTGTAGAGCGCTTCAAGCTCGCCCTTGTCCGCTGTAGTTGTTCCGAAGAGATCCATCTCGGCGATACGTCCGTACATATTGTCTTCTTCCGGAATACGTCCCACCGCGCCCTCAACGGTAAACTTCACGTATTTCGCTTCCGCCGGGAGGAATCTCGCGTCTACGCGTACATTCTGTCCCTGCTTGTATGCGTTTGCATCCACGCTTCCGCTTGTCACTTCGATCCACTCTTCTCCATCCAGGCTTACAGAGATCGTATACTCTGTCACTCCGCCGTTCTGGATCGTATGGGATGTAAAGCTTACCTGCTCAAGCTGGCACTTATTCGCCAGTGTCAGGATGACATCCTGCGGAAGTTTCGCATTTTCACCGCTCCACGGTGACTCCCAGTAAGTCAGGAGATCGCCGTCAAACATACGGTCAACTACATTGCTCTCGCTGTACATTGCTTCCGCGCTCTCGATCACCTTATCCGTGTCTAACTCTAATGACGGATCTACCGGCTCGATCACCAGCGCGTCATATGCTGCCAGCAGCTCCGCCGCCGCTGTCTCTACTTCCGCGCGTGTCGCGTCCGCTTTGTCATTGATCGCTACCGCATTGTCGTATGCCGCCTTGTATTCAGCATAGGAGTCTGCTGTATAGATGGACTCCGGCGCTCCGGTGGTCGCATTGATCGCATCCACAAGCGCTGACTTGTCAACGCCGTCTTTGACTGTCAGTGTATATGTATAAGTAACACTTTCGTCAGCCGCAGATGTCAGCGTGATCTCTGTCGTACCTGCTTTCAGGCCCAGTACTTTGTAAGAAGGAGCTCCGTCTGCGTCAACCAGCGTAATGATGGAAGCGACTTCCGGATTGCTGCTTGTCACTGTAAAGTACTGGTTCGGGAATCCTTCCGGATATACAACAGCATTGATGCTCTCAACATATCCTGCAAGCATCTCTGTCGCTGTCCCCTCTGCCGGAGCGATGCTCTCTGCCTCCTGGCCGGCTGTGTAATAGAAGTCGATCTCCGCAAGGGTCAGCATACGGTTCTCACGCGGGTCATTTCCTTCATTTACCAGTCCGTTCGATGTCTTGCAAGTTACGTCCACTCTTGTCACATTCTTTGAACTGTCCGCTTTGATCGTATAAACCTCTGCCTCTGTATCAAAGTTCTGTACGTCACTCGTACCGTCCTCATAGAACACTTCCGCGCTCATGGAGAGCAGATATCCGTTTCCACGGTTTGCATTATGGACTTCCACAGTGGAAAGCTTAGACGGCGTCTTAAATGCAAAGTGCATTGTAGTCGGAAGCTTCTGGCCTTCTGCAAGGATGGTCTCACCCATATCCCATACAAACTCAAAGTCACGTCCATATGCCCCGTCAAACAGTCCATTGTAGTTTCCTGTCTGTACGATCTGGGTCACATTCGATCCGTCGTCTGTCGTCAGGACATCATTCGTCATGGTAATGTCAAATGCATCCTGCCCGTACTCAACGGTTGTCTCTGTCGGGACATCCGGGATCTCAACCTCGCTTACAACCTTGCTTTCCCTGACGCTGAAGTCCGGTCCCATCAGGGTTACTGTCGAAAGGTCGATCACATCTGTATCGCTCAGGTCAATATCAGCCTTTGCTCTCATCGTGATCGTCGCCAGCACCTTGGAGCCGTTCACAAGCGGCTGGTCGCCCATATTGACCGCATTGTGGTTCACATATGCAGTACCATCGTCATATACGGCATTTCCTGTCATACCCTGGGTGTACATACTGCCGGTTCCGACATATTCCGTACCTAAGTATTCTACCTGATCCGGATCATAATCGATGATCGTGCCGTATGCGTTTAAGTTCTGTACGTCAAGCGCTGTGACGCTGATCGTGAATTCGTCGCCGGAATCCACTGCCGCCGCGCTCGGCTGCAGCAGGATATCTCCTGATACGCTGCCTGTCTGGGTCGTTCCGCCGTCTACAGCAAACGCCGTAAATGCGTAGTCCCAGATATCGGAAATACCGTTAAAGTTGATATCTCCGTACACATTCTGGATCTCTCCGACCCAGGTGTCATTCTTATAAGAACCATGGGCAGAAGATTCCTTCTGGTACATCTGCTGGAATGTCGCAAGCGTACGCTCACTTGTTCCCACAGTTGTGATATTTCCTACAAAGAACGGGTTCTGTGCTGATCCAGCCCCGCCGTCGATGGTGAAGACTTTGATCTCGCTTGCAGAGAAGAAGTTGCCCACAGATGCCAGCGGCGTGATACGGATGTAGCGCGCTCCGATAGAGTCTGCTCCCGTATTCGGATCAGTCAGATCCCATGTCCACATATCTGCACTGCGCGCCCTGTCAAAGGACAGGTCTGCATCAGCATCCGTGCTGCTTCCCGCGTCACCGTGTTTTACCCAGTTGACGCCGTCAAGGCTGGTCTCCACCAGGGCGGAGGTCAGCGTGCCGTTTCCGCTGTCATCACGCGGATAGTATTCAATGTAATCAAATACATATGCATTGCCATAGTCAACTGTGAGCGTCTGACCGATATCATCGCCGCCGGAATGGAATCCGCCGTCGCCTGACTGGAAGGTCTCGTCAAACGCAAGGATTGGGTTCCTGTTGCTGTAAATGCCGCCGGTCCATGTGATCTGGTCTTCCGTCACATCCGGTGAAAGCCGGAACGGGTCGTCCGCTGATTCTGTCACGAATTCTTCGCTCCATGCGGAGTGTCCTTCTTTGTTTACGGAACGGATATAGTAGCTGTGCTCCGACTTATACTGAAGGCCTGTGTGCGTAAATGACGTAGCATCTGCGCCGCCTGCAACAGAGTTGATCATACCGCTTGTCACGTTTCCATCCTCATCAATGGTTCCGTCAACAAGGATCTCATATCCTGTCGCATCTGCGACTGCTTCCCATGTAAGGGTAATGCTTGTCGGCGTCTTCGCTTCCACATCTTCGCTCAGGACCGGAACATCCAGGTTTTCATTGAGTCCTGTCCCATTCAGGTCGCCGGTATTCTCAAAACCTTCGATCACGAGCTTCTGCTCATTTGCCTGTGTGTCTGTTGCCGCGAACTTGACATAAAGCTTCGGAGAAACTTCCACATCTTCTACCATACCTGCGATGATCGTTTCTTCCTCAGAAGCAAATGTCTGAATCTCCGGAGTCTCATCATAGAAGTAGATGAATTCTCCTTCTTCCGGCATATAAGCATCGTAGTTTGCCCTGTCAGAAGCCTCTACCATCTTCAGTTCGGCATCACCGTTATAAGCAGCTACATCTGTCGGCTTCTTAGAAACATTTACAACGAATGTCGTATCCTTGTTCTGGTCATATCCCGCATAGCTTCCTGTTGATTTCTCAGCAGTCAGTGTCGCGGTATCGCCGTCAACCTTGGAAGTATACTTTGTTGTGACATGATCGCCGTAGTCGATGTTGTCAAGGTCGCCGTAGCCTTCTACTTCTTCGATATCATTTGTCACAGAAGAGCCGTCGTCCTCGATCGCGCTGAAGTCTGTCTCGCCTTCCGGCCAGAACTCAACGATGCGCTGAGTCTTGTCCACGCCGTTTTCAACACCTTCAGCAGCTACATTATGCTCTGCGTACATCGGGATGATCGCGCCGTTCTTTACAAACAGCGGAATCTTCCACAGCGGTGCGTCAAAGCCGTTTAAGATCTGTCCGCCGCGGTACTGGTCTCCTGTGAAGTAGTCGATCCAGATCTGGTCGTCCCCACCCGGGAGATAGATGCCGTCTCTCACGTCATTGCCCATCTCGTCGGCCTGTGTATCCTGGTATACCGGAGCTACCAGCAGGTTCTCGCCCCACATGTACTGGTACTGGGAGCCTGCCTCTGTGTATGCATACGCCTCATCCGGGTACTCAAGGAACATCGCCCTGATCATCGGAAGGCCCTTGTCATCATTGCCTGTCTCCAGATTTGCCGCCGCATAAGCGTTTGTGTAAGTATAAGGCATCATCATCGCCTTCATCTTCAGGTACATACGGCTGATGCCTGTGTACGGATCGCCGTGAACGTACGGGCCCTTCGCGTAGCTGCCCCATCCGTCCATGTCGAGCATCAGGGGAGCAAAGCTCTTCCACTGGTAATCACGTGTAGCGATCAGCGGGGATCCTCCCCAGATACCGTCCATATCGGAACCGATATTCGGGTTTCCGCTTAAGGACTGTCCGATAAAGGTCGGGATGTGGAAGCGGATGTACTCCCAGTTTCCACCTGTCTGGTCGCCTGTCCAAACCCCATTGTAACGCTGGGATCCTGCCCATCCGTCAAGGGAGATGATGTTCGGACGTGTGCTCTGGTTCTCTGTGATGATGTCATACGCCTGCTTCACGCCGCTTAACTGGAAGGAATATCCATATCCCACCCATGCAACGTCTGTCTTCAGGGTCGTCACGCCTGCGTTCACCTCTGCGTTAAAGTCACGCAGTGTATGCCAGTAGGTGTTTGCATTGGAATCCGGTGTCAGGTTGCTCTGTGTCCACAGTCCGGTTGCAACACCTTTGTCTGCCGCGTAATCAGCAAACTCTTTCAGGTTCTGGACATTGGCTGCGACCGCCGCGAGACGCTCCTCAGAACTGGACCCGTCCGCGTTGACGCCGCCTGTCATGTTGTAGCCATTCTGTCCGTAACCTGCCCCGTAACCGTCATTCGGCAGGAAATAGCCGAACGGCATGTCGTAGTCCAGGTACTCATCCAGGACAGCCCTCGCTGAGAACTCTTCCGAATAAGTAACCCCATCCGGCACCAGGTCCGTAGAAACGGTCGGGCCGTAGCCGTTGAGCGTCTCTGCCTGCTGGTTCGCGGAGATCTGGAAGCCTGTGCCGCCGGCCTCGTACGTTGTCGTACCGGCTGAGGTGTAAGGCTCGTTCCCTTTGATCGTCCAGTTGGAACCGATATCCTGTGTCGCTGACCACGCGTCACGGTTGTATGCATTCAGATGTCCGAGATAGAATGCATAGGACGGCAGGAGCGCCGGATTTCCTGTTACCTTGTAATATCCGTCCAGAAGGTCCACGCTCACATCAGAGCCGTTGTCGCTTCCGGAAACGAAAATATAAGCGTCGTACTCGTTTTCATTGTGTGTCGCCGTTACAACGCCGTCGGTTGTCTCGCCAAAGTCATACTTACCGTCCTGCCATGTATTGCGGAGCACGCCATAGCCGTTGGAAGTATAGTAGAACGGGCTCGGAGATGATACGCCGCCGTCCGTCCAGCTGCTCTCGTTGGAAATATTGATCGTTTCATCTGTATGTACGAAACGTCCGTTCTGTGTACCGCCCCCGTAGAATTCCTCGCGGAGGCCTGCGTTGTAATTCGTCTCATCGTGCTTCACGAGCGTCTGTGTCGTGCCGGAGCTTCCGATATTCAGCGGAGCCGCCTCCTCCATGACAGTCTTGTTTCCTGCCTTAACGCTCATAAGCGCTGTGTCCTTATCGAACTCAATGGTCGTAGTCCCATTGGTGATCGTAAATTTGTCGTCATCCTCCTCCACGGCTGCAGCCGGATGGGAATAACGCTCTGAATCGTCAGGCTGTGCCTGGATCCTTCCTGTGTCGGGATAACCGCCTCTGACCTTCGCGTACTCGCTGAACTCGCCGGACGGATCTACATTGTAACGGAAAACTCCGTTTTCCAGGAACGTGATGCGTCCTGTCACCGCTCCGTCGTTAAAAGAGATCTCAACAACATTTCCGTCAGCTTCCGCGCTGTCTACTTTGCTCAGGCTTCCGCTGAACGGATCAGCCGCCTGCACTGTCACCGGCGCCGCATAGGCAAAAGTAGAAATTGTCATGGCTGCTGTCAAAAGCCATGCTCCCGCTTTTCTGGTCTTTTTCATTTTTTTCTCCTTTCCTTTATAGATTATGTGTTAAAAATTCCCCGGGACATTCCTCCTTTCTTCTGAAAAGCCTCTGTGTAATAAAATACGGACCCTTCCGGCTGTCAAAAGACAGCCAGGGCCCGTAAAGGCTTCACGCAGATTCTAATGCTGTGAAGCATTGCCTGTGATCTTCGTCCCGCCCCTGCGGAAACAGTTCAGCAGCTTTTGTAATATCTGCCCAAATTTATTCTGCCAAATCACGATGTCTTATGTCAAATATAACTTCTTTTTTGCCGATCCGTCTCGCAAAGCAGCGGTTTGTTTATGCTAAAACCACAAACTTTCAGCCCCTACTACTTTATATATAGCAAAAAAGCAGCATTGTAAATATGTTCATAAAAATGTTGTTAAAAAATACAAACCCGTTGTTAATTTTGACAGTATATAACTGAAAACTCCCATTCAGGAGACATCCTTACGGACATCTCCCGAATGGGAGCCGATATATCAGCTGTAAACCGATATACTGCACTGTGCAGTTATCTTATCTCATTTTTCTCCTGCGTGCGAGCACAGTCACTGCGCCGCCGGAAATAACAAGCACTGCCAGGACCGCTGCCGGTGAAGCTGCGTCTCCTGTCTGAACTGCTCCGCCGGAACCTGAGCCGCTGCCGCCTGCATTGCCGCTGCCCGGTTTGGACGGATAGGTCGGTGTTTCCTTCTCGACCAGTCCCTTGTACGCCGCGTCAAGCGCTGCAAGCGCATCTGTGTATTCCTGATCAGAAGCTCCTTCCTTATTCAGGACTGCCTGCGCAGCATCCAGAGCATTCTTAAATACTGCCCAGGAATCCGCTGTGTAGCGCTTCTCATCCAGCCCCTTCAGAGCGTCAACCGCTGCCTGGAGATTTTCCTTCGGAGTCGTCCCGCCCGGCTGGTCATTTACTTCCAGAGCCGCAAATGCATTGTCGAGCGCTGTCGTCATATCTCTCATATTCTGCGCGGTATACTCTCCTGCATTCTGCAGCATAGCTTCCGCCTCAGCGATCTTCGCCTGGAATGCATTCCAGGATGCCTCTGTATAATTGAGATTCAGTTTTGCCTTCATCTCATCTACTTTTGCCTGAAGTTCTGCCTGAGCCTGTTCTTTGTCAACCGCTGCCTGTGATGTGCCGAAAAGCACCATCTCAGCGACACGGCCGTATACATTGTCCTCTGCCGGAACACGTCCTACAGCCCCAAGCACGGTAAACTTCACATACTGCGCGTTCACCGGAAGGAATCTTGCATCCACAGTGACATTCTGTCCCTGCTTATACTCTTCCGGATCAACGCTGCCTGCAGCAACCTTTGTCCAGGTCTGTCCATCCATGCTCACTGCCACTTCATATTCTGTGACACCACCGTTCTGGATCGTATGTGAGGTGAAAGATACCTGCTCCAGACGATAAATATCATCCAGAGTAATGATCACATCTTTCGGAAGATTTGCATTCGATCCTCCATACGGGGACTCCCAGTAAGTGTCAAGGCTTCCGTCGAACATCTTGTCCGCTGTATTAGACTCACTGTAAAGTCCGTCTGCATTCGCAACAATCTCAGAGCCAAGCGCCATGCTATCATCTACCGGCACAACTTCCAGAGCCTTATATTTCTGCTCCAGAGTTGCTGCTGCCGTCTCAACTTCTGAACGGGTAGCATCCGCTTTCACCAGGATCGTAGCCGCATTGTCAAGCGCTGTCTTGAACTCCTGATAAGATTCCTCAGTATACAGGCTTTCCGGTGTATTCTTATACTGATCATATACTGCCTGGAGCGCTGACTTGTCAACGCCTGCTTTGACATTGACCGTATACTCAGCTTTAATGCTTTCATCAGCCGCAGAAATCAGTGTGATCGTAGCCGTACCTTCTGACATACCGCGGACCTTGTAGATCGGATATCCGTTTTCATCAGCAAGAGTGATGATGCTTGCAACCGACGGATCACTGCTCTCTGCCATAAAGAACTGGTTCGGAGCATTCTCCGGTGTGATCACAGCATTTACATCTGCAAGATATCCCACATAGAGCTCTGTTACGTTATCCTCTGCCGGAGCGATGCCTGTTACCGGCACACTTTCGGTATAAAGGAAATCAATCTCGCCAAGTGTCAGCATCCTGTTCTCTGACGGGTCGCTGTAACTTGCATTACCAGTAGCACTCTCAAATGTGATGTCTACATTTTTCACATTCTTCTCTGAATCCACGACAAACTCATATGCCGCCGCTTCCTCAGCAAAGGAAAGCTCTTTTGTTGTATCATCCTCAAATGTGATCACTGCTGATACGCTTGTCAGGTATCCGTTGCCCGCCTGATCTGAATTATAAACCGTAAAGTTCGTAAGCGGTTTCGCCTCATTAAATGCAAAGTGCATTGTTGTCGGCAGTTTCACGTAATCCGGAAGCGGGTCCGGTCCGAGATCATATTTGAACTCAAACTCGCGTCCGTTTGTACCGTTAAACAGCGGTTCATAGCTTCCCTGCTGAACGATCTGAGTTACATTGGTGCCTTCTTCATCTGTTGTGAGCACGTCATTTGTCATCGTGATCGTAAAGTCACTCATGCCATACTCTGTTGTTGTCCCCTCCGGAACCTCCGGGATCGTCGGAACATTGCCCGCGTCCGTTGTGATCACACTGTAATCCGGTCCGATGAGCATAACGGATGAAAGATCGATCGCATCCGCAACGTTTTCAATATCCGTCTTCGCCGTCATCTTAATCGTCGCGAGGATGCCGCTTCCGCTGTAAAGATCCTTGTCACCTCTGTTTGCAAACGCCAGGTTTACATACGGATTTTCATATCCTTCCTGTCCAATGGAAAGGTTCTCCATGTTAAGCGCGCCCGCGCCTCCTTCGATTCCTGCAAACTGCAGCTGGCCTTTGTCATAATAAAGCACTTCTCCAAAGGCATTCAGGTTTTCTACATTATCTGCATAGACATCGATCGTCAAAGTATCCCCGGCCTTCAGCGACTCTGCGCTTGCCAGCAGGAGAGCATTTCCCGCTACGGAACCTGTCTTCTTCGTTCCGCCATCCAGTTTGAACATAGTATAAGCATAGTCATATACATCATATACATTATTGTAGTTGATATCCAGACCATACTGAGCCACCTGTGTAGCAAATGCCGGTGCTTCTGAACCGATACCCAGGTAATTCCTCATATTGTTGTAATCTGTTTCTGTCACTTCGGAATTACCGTTGATCCCGATACTTCCTACCGCAAAGCCTTTCGAGCCGTCAACCTTATACACTGCCAGCTCATTTGCCGCAAAAAATCCACCGTTAGACCTTGTAACAACAAGCTTCACATAACGGGCAAACTCACCGTTAAGCTCAACTGTCTTCACATTGTCATCTATGCTTGTATCTTCCACATATGACCACGGATCGTCCGCACCCACATGCATCTGTTTCCAGTTCTGTCCGTCCAGCGAGATATAGACATCCATCTGCTGAACCGTACCGTTGCTGTTTACGCCAACATTGCCGTCACCGCCCTGGCCTTCTCCACGCGGATAATACCTGAACTCATCCAGGCGATATCCCTGTCCGAGGTCTAAGATAAACGGAACAGCGTCATTTACTACATTTCCTGTTGAGTGGAACATGGTAGCTGTATTGTGGTCAGTCGCATTCGCAAGAGCTCCCCAATCGTCTCCGCCGGTCCAGCTCACTGTCGAATCCGGCACGTTTCTCCACGGGTCATCCAGTGAGTTTGTCACCAGTTCCGGTGTGCTCCATTCGGAATAGCCTTCCGCATTTCTTGAGCGGACCTGATATGTATGCTCACTGTTGTAAGCCAGATCCACATGGTCAAAATACGTATTGCTTCCCACACTGTTGATAATGCCGTCAACCATGACTTCATAGCTTTCTGCATCTGCAACCGGTTCCCATGTCACACGGATGCTGGTAGGTGTCTTGCTCTCCTCCGGCGCTGTCGGTGTCGGAGCTGTAAGGTTCTCGTTCAGCTCATCCTTTCCGAACTCTCCGTCATTTACAAATCCGTTGATCACAAGTGTCTGTGCATTTGCGCTTGCATCTGTCTCTGCAAATTTCACGTGCAGCTTCGGAGCAACTTCGACATCTGCCACCATTTCCTGAAGCTTCTGCTCCTTGCTCTCATCCGGGATGTATGTCTTGATCGCCGGAGAAGCGTCATAGAAGTATACAACTTCATCTTCACCCGGTACTGTTTCCTCGAAATCCGCCAGACTTTCTACTGTCACGATATCCAGCGTCTGGTCGCCATTCTTTGCAACAATGCTTTCCGGCTCTTCGGATACGTTTACAATGAACTCTGTGTTCTTATTCTTGTCATATCCATCATAAGAGCCTTCAGATGCTTCGGCTGTCAGAGTCGCTGTACCGTCTTCCACAACAGATGTCAGCTTCGTAGAAACACGCCCGCCATAAGAAATATGATCGATTGTTCCATATTCCTCGTCTTCTGTCGTCTCGTTTGTCATCGTGCTTCCGTCATCCTCGATCACGGTGTACTCTGTAGAACCAGCCGGCCAGAATTCTACGATCCTGTTTGACTTGTCCAGATCTGTTTCCGGATTGTTGTTCTCTTCGTACATCGGGATGATCGCGCCGTTCTTTACAAACAGCGGAAGCTTCCAGAGAGGAGCGTCATATCCGTTGACCGCCTGGCCGCCCTGGTACTGCTCGCCGGTAAAGTAGTCGATCCAGACTGTTTCTTCCCCGTCATCATTCGGCAGATAGATATTATTGCGGATATCATTTCCTTCGGCATCCGCTTCCGTATCCTGGTATACCGGAGCTACCAGCAGGCTCGGGCCGTACATATACTGATACTGCATTGCCTTGCTTGCCGCATAATCATCTTCCGGGAATTCCAGGAACATAGCACGTACCATCGGAAGACCTGTATCACCGTTGCCCGTATCGATATTTGCCGCTGCGTACGCATTTGTGTATGTATACGGCATCATCTGGGCTTTCAGCTTCAGATACATACGGGAGATACCTGTATACGGATCACCGTGTGTGTACGGAGCCTTCACATAAGATCCCCAGCCGTCCATATCCAGCATCTGCGGAGTCATGGATTTCCACTGGTAATCTCTTGCCGCGATCAGCGGCGCGCCGCCGTGGATACCGTCCATATCGCTTCCGATATTCGGGTTACCGCTTAAGGACTGTCCGATATAAGTCGGGATGTGGAATCGAATGTACTCCCACTGTCCGCCGCTCTGGTCACCTGTCCAAACGCTGTTGTAACGCTGGGATCCAGCCCATCCGTCAAGGGAGATGATATTCGGCCTCATTCCGACAGATGTCGTCACGGTCTCATAAGCCATCTTAACTCCGTCAAGCTGCATGGAATATCCGTTTCCTACCCATGCAACGTCTGTCTTCAGAGTTGTAACGCCGCCGGTCTTTACCTCCGCTGCGAAATCGCGGAGCAGATGCCAGTATGTATTCGGATTTGAATCCGGCACAAGGTAGCTCTGAGTCCACAGACCAGTCGCTACGCCCTTGCTGTTTGCATATTCTGTAAACTCTGCAAGGTTCTCTACGTTTGCCTCTACGGCTGCAAGTCTTTCAGCACTGCTGCTGCCATCCTCGTCAACACCGCCGGTCTTGTAATAACCATTCTGTCCGTATCCTGCCCCATACCCGTCATTCGGCAGGAAGAATCCGAGAGGCATATCATATTCCTGATATGTATCAAGCACGTGCCGCGCGGAATACTCATACGGTGTCTCAGTACCTGCCGGGAAGTTTTCTGCTGCAACTGACGGTCCGTGTCCGTTCAGAGTCTCCGCCGCATACTCTCCTGAGAGGACATAGCCTGCAGCGCGTCCGTTCTCATAGACAGTCGTTCCTTCCGAGTCAGAAGAATCCGTTCCCTTTGTGGTCCATGCCTGTGCTCTGTATGTAGTTTCAGTCTCCGCATTGGTTTCTTCATAATAACTTGTATCCCAGGAATCACGGTTATACGCGTTCAGATGCCCAAGATAGAATCCATATTCCGGAAGGAGCACCGGATTACCTGTAACTGTGTAATAATCCTGGAGCAGGTTCTGGACTGTGGATGTCTTATCCGCTGTATCAGATACGAAATAGTACGCATCCAGCTCTGCTTCGCGATGCTCAGTCGTAACTGTGTCAGCGCTGTCCTCGCCAAAGTCATACCAGCCGTCTGCGAACGTGTTTCTCAGCACGCCGTATCCGCCGGTCGTATAATAGAACGGGTTCGGCGAAGCAACGCCTCCGTCTGTCCAGCCGCTTTCATTAACGATGTTAATAGATTCTCCGGTATGAACAAAGCGTCCGTTCTGCGTCCCGCCTCCGAAGAAGTCCTCAGAATCCTGTTTGACCAGTGTCTGAACCGTTGAAGAATCATTGATCCGGAGCGGCTCTTTCTCCTGCATCACGACCTGATCGCCGTTTTTAACAGTCATCAGGGCTGTGTCTTTGTCAAACACAATTGATGTAGCCCCTGCTGTGATCGTCACATTCTCATCATCCTCAGTAACTTTTGCTGACGGATGGGAATACTCGTCCGACTCATCCGGACGCTGCTGGATCCTTCCCTTATGGCTCTCAGATCTTGGCTTAGCATACTTAGAAAAATCACCTGTGGGATCAACATTATAGCGGAAGATCCCGTCCTCAAGAAATGTGATCTTTGCTTCCACTGCGCCGTCGTTGAATTCCACATATACAACATTACCGTCTTCCCTCGCATCTGTCACGGATGACAGCTGTCCTCTGAATTCTTCCGGAGCAGCGAATACATCAGCCGGCAGCATTGTTGCCGCTGTTGTGAATGTCATCACAAACGCCATTGAGCCGGTCAGAATTTGTTTCTGTCTCTTTTTCATTTTTTCCTCCTTTTTTTACTTCCCCTTATCCCCTCATATTCTGTCTTCTTCCCTGCATCCCCTCCTTTCCCGCCGCTCAAAATGAAAAGTTTCATTTCTTGTGCAGTTTGGTCAAAATACTTTTTTATTACATATTATTCTCTGCCAAAAATTGTAAGGTTTTCACAATTTTTTCAAATCACAGGCAGACAATATCTATTATATTACACCATTTTTTCAGTTTTTACCATCTGCCTGCGCCAAAACTTTTAAATAGTACAAACACTATAAATAGTACAAACAGGATATGCGCTTTTTGATAATCTGCAACAGAATAGGGGTCATTTTGGTTTTCCTGGTTTCCGCAGGAGGATATTGCTGACCAGACCGAACAGCCGTCTTACATTGTATATGATCTTATCCGTATACTCTGCCTGGCAATATAAAACACAGAAAGACAGCCAAAATCCTGTGGCTGCCTTTCTGTGTTTTATCGCTTTATGCTTTGGAGGTTTTATCTCGTCTCCCATTTCCGGTAGATCGCTTCCAGAGCGTCCGTCACGCCGTCAATTCCGAGCAGGCTTACATTGAACATCATGCTGTTCGCCTCAATGCCGCCCCACTCTCTTCCCGTGCGTGCTTCATAATAGAGTTTCCTCTCCCGGTCTGTTTTCTTTATCTTGTCAGCCGCCTGTTTTTCTTCCAGCTTATACAGCTTCATAATGCGGCGGATCCGGTCCTCTTTGTACGCATAGATAAATGTGTTAATACAGTTTGAATAATCTCCAAGGATATAGTCCGCGCACCTCCCTACGAAAATACCCGGTCCTTTCTCCGCCAGTTTCCGGATGATCGCGGACTGCCGTTCAAACACTCTGTCCGTGAGCGGTTTCCCGGATTCATCGCTTGTGACGAAAGCCCTGTACTCCAGGCTGTTTGCCGCATAAGCTGAAAGGAAACGCCCGAGCACAGTCTCATCCACCTTCGTGGCATCCTCATTGCTGATGCGCAGTTCCTGCGCTGCCATGCGGATCAGGTTATGGTCGTAAAGCGGGATGTTAAGCCTCTCCGACAGGCGGTTGCCGACCTCGTGTCCTCCGCTGCCAAACTGTCTTCCGATCGTGATTATCGTGTGCTGCATCATAACTGTCACTCCTCCCTGCGCGCCGCTGTATTTTCCGGCTGCCGTACTGTCCCGGCAGCCTTTATCCCCAGCACTGTTTTTACGCTGATATTATAAATACAGTATACCATAATCCCCAAAAATTTGAATACCAAATCAGACAAACAGAATAAATTGTCTGAATTTATCCGACCGAATATTACTAATCAGCCCGGCATCACCTGTTCTTTTCCCTTGCGCTGACGATCGTGTAGTAGCTCTTTGAAGTGACCCAGTATACGATCACATAGAACAGCGCGAACACCAGGTAACAGCACACTGTCACAAGGAGGAACAGTGTTTCATCCGTTCCTGCGGAGATCAGCTTCAGGATCCTGGCAATCAGCGGATAAGCGAACGTCATATGCACGCCAGCCACAATGAGCGGGAGGAAAAACACGGTCAGCACCTGGGAATTGATGCTCTGCTTTACTTCTTTCAGGCTCATTCCCACTTTCATCAGGATATCAAAGCGGTCCTGGTCCTCATACCCTTCCGAGATCTGTTTGTAGTACATGATCAGCACGGTCCCGAAGAGGAACACCGCGCCCAGCAGGATCCCCAGGAAGAACAGCCCGCCGTACATG
>DXCD01000108.1 GCA_019116185.1 Candidatus Mediterraneibacter stercorigallinarum | reverse complement strand
GCCACACATCCCCATCCCCGAATACGTTATGAAAGAATCCTCTGCAGTTTTCGGACGCTTTACTCCATCTAAGTCTCCCCCACAAATCCAGATTTACCCACACACGCTCCCAAGAATCTCTTCCAACGCATTCTTACTACTTGTATGGCATCTGACTACATCTGCGCTGCACCGTTCTGCTTCTTCTACAGCGCACCGCACCATTTTATGTGACACTGTATTCGTAAAGAGTACAATCAGATCCGGACTGCCGATCTGTTTGCTGAGACTTGCTGACATCTGAGTAAAAACTTTTGCCTTGCAGTTAAATCTCCTGCATATCTGCTTATACTGACATACCATTCTGTCGTGGCCGCCTATAATGACAACACTCATATTAAACCTCCCTATGACAAGCAATTGTACAATGAATCTCATAAATTAGTTAGCCTCTTCTAACTCATGTCAATATCATACAATATATGCTGCAAAATAGCAAGAGCAATTTGATATTCATTCTCATTTTCACATCATTATATCTATTTCCAGCCTCAGACAGACCGTATCACCGCCCCTTCGCAGCACATCCTTCCTTTATCTTCTTACATTCCGGAAGTAACGGTTTCCGTCTGCGTCTGAGGAATTATAGCATAAAACGCCCTGGCTTACTGTTGCCATTGCAACAAAAACAATAAAACACCCGACAATTTATCAAAAATTTAATTATATATTTTTTACTCGACTGTTTATATTCGGTATGATAGAATATTCTCAGACAAACTTATTGAGGAGGGAATATATTATGAAAAATCTGATCCGAAAAATGTTACTTTTCATGTGCGTCGCAATGCTCACATTTGCATTCACTGCCTGTGGGAATTCTGACGATGCGGAGCCTGCTGCTGTTGAAGAAGAGGATGCTGAATCTGCCGATGAGGATACAGCCGGCGAAGATGCTGCCGATGCGGAAGCGGAAGATGACGCTTCTGACCTTTCCGCTACCGGAAAGTATGCGACTCTCGAGGAGTTTATCAATTCCGATGAAATGAAGGAACAGATGGAAACTCAGACTGCAGCGCTTGAGGGTACAGGACTGAGTGTGGAACTCGCCGCAGAAGGCGGCAAGCTGATCTACAACTTTACGATCACGGACCCAAATGTTGCCGCGGCGCTCGACGTCGCTGCTCTTGAATCCAGCCTTGACTCACAGGCTTCCACATATGAAGCCATCGCATCCACCATCCCGCTTGCCGTGGAAGTTGAAAATCCTTCTGTCGTAGTACGCTATCTGGACAGCACAGGAGCTGAACTGTTATCAAAGGAATTTGTTCCATCAGCAGAATAATCACCGTAAACTACTGAATAAAAACATCCGGCGCCCGCAGGAACTGTACACTTTAACGAGTACAGACCTGCGGGCGCTTTTTGGGTTCTGCTGCCTGTCACCTCATAATCTGAGCGTCCATGTAAAATCTTCGTTAAACTGTATATATTATATATTGACAGTTATTACAGTTTGTGCTAATCTGTACTTGTCAGATAAGTACAGTATTAACAAAGGAGCAGCGCATATGAACCAACATTATATATCCATCCGGCATCTTTCTAAGAAATTCAACAAAGACTTCGTATTGAAAGATGTCAACGCAGAACTTCAAAAAGGAGAGATCCTCGGCTTCCTCGGCCCCAGCGGCGCAGGCAAGACGACTACTATCAAAATCCTGACCGGGCAGCTTCTCCCCACTTCCGGAGACGCGGAAGTTCTGGGAATCCCCTGCGACAGGATCGACGAGAGGATCTATGAACAGATCGGCATTGTCACAGATGTAAGCGGCGTATATGAACGGATGAGCGTTTACGATAATCTGAAGTATTTCGCCCGGCTTCTAAACGTGCCTCTCAAGGAGATCGATCCGATCTTAAAACGGATCGGGCTTTACGAGCACCGGAAAAAGCCTGCCTCCAAGCTCTCCAAAGGACAGACCCAGCGTCTCATCCTTGCCAGGGCGATCCTGCATAAACCTAAGGTACTCTTCCTGGACGAACCGACCAGCGGCCTTGATCCGTCTACCGCCCTTGAAGTCCACAAGATGCTGATGGAATTAAAAGCCGAAGGCATGTCCATCTTCCTCACCACCCACAACATGGAGGAAGCGACAAAACTCTGCGACCATGTGGCTCTTTTAAATGAGGGCGTCATCGTGGAGTACGGCACGCCGGAAGAAATCTGCCTGAAATACAACAAGGTCAAAAAATATAAGGTGCAGCTCACGGACGGAACGAAACATTTCCTGGAGCAGAGCCCGCAGGCAGCTGAACAGATCGCGCAGTGGATGGGCGCCAGCCGGATCGAGACGATCCACTCCTGCGAGCCTACACTGGAGACTGTATTCTTAGAAGTGACAGGGAGGGAATTACAATGAAAACAGCCAAAAACAATACAGCAGCAGTAAAAGCATCCGACGTCAGGGCTCTCCGCATGAGGCCTGTGCATCTGCGGAAACTCGCCGCCATCACAGAAGTAAAGGGAAAAGCGCTGTTCAGCAAGAACTTTATCATCATGCCCATATTCTCTATTGGATTTACATTCCTCATGAAGGTCGTCTACGACAGAATTGCGGAAGGCGCGCTCGATATGAGCGCATACGCCCTCTCCCTGGGCGTGCTCATGAACATCCTGATGGAAGGCATCTACTGTACGGCAGCCGCCCTTGCGGAAGAGAAAGAAAAAAATACGCTCCGCACACTGATGACCTCCTCGGTCAATGGCCTGGAATTCTTCCTTGGGAGCTTCATCCCGGTCCTCCTGATGTGTACAGCTGTAAACGTACTGTGCGCTCTGATCGCCGGCGTCAGCATGGATACGTCCCAATGGGCAGCCTACCTCGCAGTCGCCACTGCCTGCGCTGCCATCAGCACCGTGATCGGCATGATCTTCGGAATCTATGCCAAAACACAGGTGTCCGCCAGCACGATCACCACTCCCGCGCTGCTCGTCCTGATGATGCTCCCCATGTTCAGCGGCTTCAGCGAGATCCTGGAACAGATATCCGGATTCTTATTTACCGGGATTGTCTTTGAAGCGATCGCAAATATCAACAGCGGTCTCCCTGTCATTGATATACAGAGCGGCGTGATCCTTTCCGCAGAGTTCATCCTGTCCGTGATCCTCTTCCTTGCTCTGTACCGCAAGAATGGATTTGAAAGATGAACGCATGTAATTTGAGGTGAATCTATGGAAATTATTTTAAGCAATGCAAGCGACCGGCCAATCTATGAGCAGATCACTTCGCAGATCAAAGAAATGATCATGAAAGGGGAATTAAAGCCCGGCGAGCCTATGCCTTCCATGCGCAGGCTCGCCAAGGACCTCCATGTGAGCGTGATCACTACCCAACGAGCTTATGACGACCTTCAGAGAGACGGATTTATTATCACGGTTCCCGCCAAGGGGACCTTTGTCTCTGCGCAGAATCAGGATTTCATCCGTGAAGAGAACCTGCGCAGGATCGAAAAGCTCCTCCTGGACGCCGCTGTTCTCGGGCGGGAAAACGGGCTTTCCCTTGATGATCTGAAAAACACGCTGGAAATCGTTTACACGGAGGACTGACAGCATGACAACATTCACATACACGGAGGATCAACAGATGGATTATGCGATCCAGGTGAAAAACCTGACAAAAACATACAAAGACTTCTCGCTGGACAGCATCTCCCTTGCACTCCCCTGCGGGACTGTCATGGGGCTGGTCGGTGAAAACGGCGCCGGAAAATCCACCTTTATCAACTCTATTCTCGGCATCGTCGAAGCCCGGTACGACCAGGTCTCAATGCTCGGCTATGACCTTAAGACACAGGAAAAGCTTATGAAAGAAGACATTGCCGTTATTTTCAGCGACTCGCACTATGACTTGAGCTTTACCCCGCTCTTTGTAGGGAAAATGCTATCCCAGGTATATAAAAGCTGGGATCAGGAGAAATATATGGATTATCTGAAGCGTTTCCGGCTTCCCGAGAAAAAACGCCTGAAGAAATTCTCTACCGGCATGAGGGTAAAGCTGGAATTTGCCGCTGCCCTGAGCCACCACCCAAAACTGCTCATCCTGGATGAGGCGACGAGCGGCCTTGACCCGGTAGTACGCGACGAAATCCTGGATATCCTCAGGGAATTTACAGAGAGGGAGGACCGGGCGGTCCTGATGTCCTCCCACATCACCAGCGACCTGGATAAGATCGCGGATTATATTGCCTATATCCACGAGGGCAGGCTTCTCTTCGTCAAGACATATGACGACCTGCAGAATAATTACGGAATTATCAACTGCGGCCGCCAGCTCTTCGACGCGCTGAGCCCTGACGATATAGCCGCATACAAAAAAGAAGCATACAGCTACCGGGTACTCGTCAGCAATAAGCAGAAACTTAAGAAAGTCTTCTCTGACGTCCCGATTGAAAATGCCTCGATCGAAGATATTATGCTGTTTTATATAAAAGGAGAAAAAATACGATGAAAGGGATCATTCTGAAAGATTTATACGACAATTTCTGTATTCCAAAAAACGCGGCTTCCTTCATATTAGCCGCCCTGTTCGTTCTCCCGTTTGGGTTTCTGACCCATTCCAAATACTATTACGGCCTGTTTGCGGGAGTCATTCTGCCGTTGATCGGGGGCTGCGCCACAGAAGCTGCCACGGAACAAGATGAAGCCGCAAACTTCAACAAGCTGCTGATCACATTTCCTGTCACAAAGGCAGAGATCGTGACAGCAAAATATATCCTGGGGTTCGGATTTATCGCTGTCACTGACCTCGTCGCCCTGTTATGCTCCTTGGTACAGGTATATGTCCACCATACGTTCCGGCTGACAGAAGCACTCTGCGTATGGGGCATCAGCATCAGCATTTCACTGATCTTTCTCTCCGTTATATATGTCGGATACTTCCTTCTGGGCAAACGGTGGGGGACCATTTTCTTCATTATCGTGACCGCTCTGATCGGCGCTGCATACAGGGCATCCAGCGTTGTGCTTGGCATGGATGTGATCTTTAACTTAAGCCCCCTGCTGGTGCTCTGCCTGCTGTTTGCCGGAGTTGTGATAGTGGCGCTGAGCCGTCTGGCTTCGATCAGGATCTATAAGAAGAAATACTCTTAATCTGTCTCGATCTCTTCCAGCTTGGTCCTGCCGATCATCAGATTTAAGATCTCCACATCCGTCTGTTTCATCCCGGCACGGCCCACATAGCCTACTGCTTTGATCGTATCCTCCGGGCAGTCCATGACAAGCCCTTCACCCCGTGAAAACGTCAGGCCGCGCATTGCCATCTTATGGCTCAGGACTGCTGCCTGGAGAGAGGTGGCGATCTTCGCCGCACAGCTCGGCTTCGCCCCGTCACACACAATGCCTCCGGCATTTGCAATCGCATTGACCACCGTGTTCTCGATCTGTTCCAGGTTTCCTCCGGACAGATAAGTAATGCCGGCTCCTGCTCCCGCTGCGGCGCACACCGCGCCACAATAAGCGGACAGTGAGCCGATATATTTCTTTTGGTTCAGAGCCACCAGATTTGAAACGCAGAGCGCCCGTAACATCTCATCTTCACTCTTCCCCAGTTCTTTTGCATATTCAATCACCGGAAGAGAACAGGTCATCCCCTGGTTTCCCGAACCGGAATTGATAATGACCGGAAGGGAGCAGCCGCTCATCCTGGCGTCAGATCCGGCGGCAGCCTTTGCCACGGCGCGCCACTTCACATCATTCCCGAATTCCTCCAGCACCACGCGCCCAACCTGAGCGCCCCACGGATTGTTCAGACCTTCTTCAGCGATCTTTGTGTTATATTTCACCTGGCGTTCAAGCACTTTTCTTACATCATCAATGTCTGCCTCTTCTGCAAAACTGATAATATCCTCAAGATTTAACAGGGTTTTATCCGGTTCGTCCTCTTCTTTTACTGTTATCTTCTCCTGCTCAAAAAGGATCCTGCCGTTCTTCTCGATCCGGGTGATATTCGTATGCTCTTCCTCGATCACCACTGCCGCTTCATTTCCCCGGCTCACTGCCCGGGCTTCAATATACAGATTTGCCACGCCTTCTTTTAAGATACACTCGCAGAACCCTTCTGCCAGAAGCTGTTTCGTCCTCTTAATGTCAGCCTCTGTCACTGTCTCCAGCACTTCCAGCGCCTGACCGGGATCTCCGCCTGTCACGCCCAGCACAGCCGCGGCCTCCACGCCTTTCATGCCGCCCGAATTGGGCACTTTCACACCTTTGACATTTTTAATGATATTGCCGCTGCACAGCACGCTTAAGTGTTCCGGGAATTCGCCAAGCGTTTCCCTCGCCTTTGCAGATGCATAAGCCAGCGCGATAGGTTCTGTACATCCAAGCGCCGGCACAAGTTCATTTTCCAGTATCCTGACGTAATTTTCATAAATCTTTCTGTCCATACTCTCTCCTCGATCATCTTATGTGCCTCAGGCTGGCCGCTCTTTCCCGCCGGCCAGCCTTTCCCGTCCGATTATACTATCTTTTGCGCGTCATGTCACCTGTATAAATCAGCCAAACAAGATGTCCTTAGGAGATTTTTATCGTGATGCCCCCTTTATTGTGCACACAGACTAAGATATGCCGGTAACTTGGTATCCGATCTTTTCCACCGCATTTTTCAAAACATCTTCTCCTATCTCTCTGTCATAGGAGATCCGGGCTGTACCCTTCGAAAAATTAACCTCTGCGCTGACGCCCTCGATCTGGTTCAATATCTTTGTCACATCCATCGCGCAGTGTGCGCAATGCATTCCTGAGATCTTCATGGTCTTCCTGCCGATCACCCGGCCGGACAGCTTCTTTTTCGGTGTTTTTCCGCTGCCGGGACAGCTTCCGCCGGCGGGACATCCGATACATTTTACTCCGTTCTTCTTTGCCCTGATCATATATGCAGCAGCACCTCCGATCAAAAGCACCAGAATGATAATTACAATAATATCTGCCATAATATACAGCTTCCTTTCTGTTTCAACGTCAAGAGGTGGACAAAGCTTCTGCTCTGCCCACCGATGATCATTCATGATTATTGCTTATGCATGCAGGCTGTACTCTGCCGCAAATTCTTTGTCTGACTTGTGAATCCTCCATACAATAACCGCTGCAAATACCAGGACCGCAATCAGACCGGGAACAAAAGCAGTTCCGAGTGCACCTGTCGTAATAAGAGTTCCGATCTGATATACAAGGAATGCTACCGTATAACCGGTGGCAAGCTGGAGGCAGATGCCGCCGAACAGCCATTTTCCGCTCTTCATCTCAGAATTCATCGCTCCAAGAGCCGCAAAACACGGCGGGGTGTACAGGTTAAACATCAGATAAGCGAGAGCCGCTGCTTTTGTCAGGCCCATAACCATAGCAACTTCGTTTCCGCTGCCCACGAGTGCCAGTTCTTCTGTATCGATCAGGTTCGTAACACCATAAACAACTGCCAGGGTGCCTACTACATTCTCTTTCGCGATAAAGCCTGTGATCGCTGCAGCTGCAAGCTGCCATACGCCAAATCCAAGCGGAATGAACAAGATTGCAAATGGATGTGCAATACTTGCGAGGATAGAAGTGCCCTCCGCGCCTTCTTCCACAAGCTGGAACTGCCAGTTGAAACTCTGCATGATCTGTACCACCGTATTGCACACCAAGATGATCGTTCCGGCTTTGACAATATATGCTTTCCCACGCTCGAACATGGAAACACACGCCCTCTTTAAGCTGGGAAGCTTGTATTCCGGAAGCTCGATAATAAAGAAAGATTTACGGTACTTCTGACCTGTGATCCGCTTTACAAGAAGAGCTCCCAGCAGTACCAGCACGATACCGACCAGATACATCGTAGCTGATACCCACCATGCATCTGCAAAAAACGCTCCTGCAAACAGTGCGATAACCGGGATCTTAGCTCCGCACGGCATAAACGGCGTGAGCATTGCTGTTGTCCGGCGTTCCCTCTCGTTGCGGATCGTACGGGAAGCCATAACCCCCGGGATCGCGCACCCTGTACCGATTACCATAGGAATGACGGATTTACCGGAAAGCCCCACTCTCTTAAAGATCGGATCCAGCACGACCGTCGCGCGCGCCATATAACCACAGTCCTCAAGAAGGGCGATCAGGAAATACATCACCATTACCAGCGGCAGGAATCCGACGACCGCGCCCACACCACCGATAATACCATCAACGAGCAGCGCGTACAACAGCGGATTCGCATTTTCCAGCAAGCCGCCGACCCAGCCCTGGAATGTCTCGATCCAGCCGACCAGCCAGTCAGCGATCCATGTTCCCAGCGTAGTCTGTGATATGTAGAACACCAGGAAGATCACTGCCGCAAAGATTGGGATGCCAATAATCTTATGCGTGATTATGCTGTCTATTTTATCCTGGAAATTCCTGTCTTTTGTAAAGACCTTTCTCTTTTCCACCTGCTTTACAATACCGTTTACAAACTCAAAACGTTTTCTGTCAGCAGCCTCTACCGCATCTTTGTCTTTCAAGTCGATATCTGCCTGAATATAAGGCGCTTTCTGCCCTTTTCCCTTTAATGCGGCCGCCGCGCTGACAGCCTCTTTGAGCCCCTCATGTCCTGAAGATGTGGATATTGTCTTGATAACCGGACAGCCAAGTTTCTCAGACAGAAGTTTCTCATCAATTCTTGTCTGCTTCTTCTCCGTGATATCGCTCTTATTCAGAGCTACCACTACCGGAACGCCCAGCTCCAGGAGCTGCGTGGTGAAAAACAGGCTTCGGCTTAAGTTCGTCGCGTCCACGATGTTGATGATCGCATCCGGATTTTCATTTTTGACATAACTGCTGGTGATACTCTCCTCTGAGGTAAAAGGCGACATAGAATACGCACCCGGCAGGTCTACCGCAACCAGCTCCTCCGCACTATCATAATAAGCCTTCTTGATCAGGCTTTCCTTTCGCTCTACCGTAACACCGGCCCAGTTTCCGACACGTTCATTCCTTCCTGTCAGCGCATTGTACATGGTTGTCTTGCCGCTGTTTGGATTTCCTGCAAAAGCAATTCTCATTTACAAATCTCCTCCTTTAGTTCGATTAGAATAGACTAA
>DXCD01000107.1 GCA_019116185.1 Candidatus Mediterraneibacter stercorigallinarum | reverse complement strand
GTATACCGAGTTCCCTACAAGAAGAATTATAAAGAAAAATAAGCTCAGGAAAAATATTTTCATAACGTTTTGTGCCTGAGTGAAGCGAAAGGAATGGATATAACCATGAAACAGCTTTATACAAGATGGGGCAGGGAAGCTGACCCTGATCATGTCCTTGCGGAATATCCCAGACCGCTTATGGTCCGGGAAAGTTATGTTAATCTGAACGGGTACTGGGATTATGCATTTACGAAGGAATTCCGCATGCCGGAGAAGTATGAAGGGAAGATCCTTGTGCCGTTCTCGCCGGAGAGCGTGCTCTCGGGAGTGTCAAGGCAGCTTCAGCCGGATGAATATCTCTGGTATCGCCGGTGCTTCCGTGCCCCGGCTGTTCCGGTCCGGCAGGAGCCGGGGGACAGAGAGCCTGACAGGGGAAGCGCCGGGCGCAGGCTTCTTTTGCATTTCGGAGCTGTGGATCAGGCTTGTGCGGTGTATGTGAACGGGCGGAAAGTGGCAAGGCATACGGGCGGATATCTTCCTTTTGAAGCGGATATCACAGAAGCTGTGAGAAGCGGAGAAAATGAACTCGTAGTATCAGTCAAGGATTTAAGCGATACCTCTTATCATGCGCGGGGAAAGCAGAAGCTCAAAAGGGGCGGCATGTACTACACTGCCCAGAGCGGGATCTGGCAGACGGTCTGGATGGAAGAAGTGCCGGAGCATTATATCCGGTCTGTGGAGGCCGTGACTGATCTGGAGAATGGTCTTGTCCGGATCCGTACAGAGACAGAGGATGGGGAAGGACTGCCGGTGAGCGTATGTATTGAGCGTCCGGGTATTTATATGGAAGAAGGGCAGCAGGCGCCGCAGGAGGAAAAAGTACAGTGTACAGAAGAGCTCAGCACAGAAAATCTCGGCACAGAAATTCTCTGCACAGCGGAGGGCAGAACGGGCGAATGGATCGAGATCCCGCTGCCTGAGGTGAAGCTCTGGAACTGCGAAGAACCGTGGCTGTATTATTTTACCGTGAGAGCGGGAGAAGACACGGTAAAGAGCTATTTTGCCATGAGAAAATTTTCCGTGGAGAGGGACGAAAAGGGGATCCCGAGAATCTGCCTGAACGGAAAGGTCCAGTTCCAGAACGGCGTGCTGGACCAGGGATACTGGCCGGACGGGCTGTACACCGCGCCGTCGGATGAAGCATTTATTTTTGATATTAAAGAAATGAAGAAGACCGGGTTTAATATGGTGCGGAAGCATCTGAAGATCGAGCCTCAGAGATGGTATTATCACTGCGACCGTATGGGCATGGCGGTATGGCAGGACATGGTCAATGGCGGAGGGGCTTACAAACCGTGGTTCGTGACCTATCTCGGCACGGTGCTTTCCTGGAGGAACATTCGCGTGCGGGACAGCCACGCGCGTCTTCTGGCGAGAGAGGATGAGCGGGGGAGGCAGGAATTTGTCCGGGAAATGAAAGAGACGATCCGGCGGCTAAAGGGACACCCCAGCATCTGTACCTGGGTGATATTTAACGAAGGATGGGGACAGTTTCAGACAGAAGAATTGACAAGGATCGCAGGAGAATGTGACCCTGACAGGCTGATCGACCAGGCGAGCGGCTGGTTCGACCAGGGAGGCGGCGATTTTAAAAGCGTTCACAATTATTTCTTTAAGCTTGGCGTGAGAACAGAGAAAGAGAGGGCTTATGTGCTGTCGGAGATTGGCGGCTATACCTTCCGGGAGGAAGGACACTGTTCATGTGAAGAGCAGTACGGATACGGTGCGCACGGAAGTAAAGCATCTCTGAACCAGGCTTATGGGAAGCTGATGAAGAAAGTAGAAGCCCTGATCCCGGAGGGGCTCTGTGCCAGCGTGTACACCCAGTGGTCTGATGTAGAAGAGGAAGTCAACGGAGTGTACACGTATGACAGAGAATGCCGCAAGATCAGCAGTGAGGATACTATCCGAAAATGATGGAAATAAGCATGGGAACAACTGTCCCGGCCAGCAGCATTATGACAGCGATGAGACTGACAATGCGCACGGGCACTAATTTCCTTTTATACGAAGCTGCGACAGGAGCGTCCTCGTGAGAGGCGCTTTTGTCTTCTTCTACAGGCAGTGTGATGCCTGCGATGATCTCTTTTGCCTGCTCCTCTTTTTCTTTGTCTACATAGATATCTTCCCCGAAGACAGAAGTGCCCATGTAGATGTCCATATAATCGCCGCTTCCCGCGGACTGTCTGTAAGCCGCGATCCCCGCGCCATTCAGCGCTTCTACCAGAATATCCGCCTGCACGCGCGACGCGCAGGAACAGACTTTCACAGGTTTCATTCCTCTCATAAAATTTCCCTCCTCAATTATTTGATGATTCATTTTAACACAGATCAAATGAAAATTGACATTAGATTTAACATTTCGACTGTATAATCCTTCCGGAAACAATTGATCCCAAGAGCCAAGGAGGAGAGATGATTATGAAAAGCAGATGGCAGAAAGCTGCCGCGCTTACTCTGGCAGCAGCTATGGTATGCGCCCGGGGAATCCCAACGTCAGCGGAAACCGCACAGGAAGATGCTGCGGCGTCAGCGGGAAAAAGCGGGGCGGCAGATATAAATTACCTGACATTACAGCCGGGAGAGACGACAGCGTCAATTCATTTGAACTGGTATGCGCCGGCAGGCACATCACAGGCGCTTGTAAAATTCAGCAGCGCGATGGGAGACATTACAGCAGAGGCGGAGGTGGGAGAGCTCACCGCTCCGACTAAGCTGGATACCGGAAAATACACGGATACAGGCAGTGTGGTATGTAAGGCGGCCGTGGAAGGACTGACGCCGGATACGGCATATACGTATCAGATTTCCTATGACAATGGGCAGACATGGTCCCAGGAATATACATATACAACTGCGAAATCAGACAGTTTCCGGTTCGGATTTACAAGTGATCCCCAGATCAAGGAAGACCAGTCCAGTGATGACCGGGGATGGAATCCGGCGGACGGAACGAACCAGACCGGCTGGGCGGCGATGATGGAGAAGCTTGCGGAAGAGGGCGTGAACCTTGTCGTATCCGCGGGCGACCAGGTGGAGGACCAGAGCTGGGGAAAATCAAGCGAATACGCGGCGTTCTTCGCTCCTGAAGAGATGTCCTCGATCGCGTATGCCCCGGCAGTGGGAAACCATGACCGTCACTATATGTTTGCCGATCATTTCAACCTGCCAAATGAAATGTCAGTGGCAGGCGTGGATGAGAACGGCGTGCTGGAACAGGTAAAGACCACGTTCCGCGGTCAGAATAACGGGACAAGCCAGAGCCATGGAAACTATATCCAGGCGACAGCAGATGAAATTGCCAATAACTCGGAGTCCAACGGCGTGACGCCCAATGCGGAGGGACAGTATGATTTCACAGAGCGCCGTGAGATGGAGACAAAAGGCAACTATTATTATCTCTATGACAATGTGCTGTTCGTCACTCTGAACACCGGGGCGTATCCGGGCGGAAATGACGAGGAGAATGCAGGAAATGCCAGCGTTCCCAGCGCTACAAAAGATAACTCCGAGGCAGAGGCAATGGTGGAGAACTTCCGTACGACTATGAATGCCGCTGTTTCTGAGTATGCGGGTCAGTATGACTGGCTGATCGTGACACACCACAAGTCCACGCAGACCGTTGCAAAGCATGCGGCGGACTCTGATATCGAGAACTATGTGGACGCAGGCTTCGAGCAGGTGATGGATGAGTTCGACGTGGATTTTGTGCTCGGAGGACATGACCACGTATATTCCAGGAGCTACGTGCTCAAGGACGGACAGAGAAATGCGGAACGTCTGGATATCTTCAATGATCCGGACGGAACAATCTATCTGACCGGAAACTGCTGTTCTGACATGCAGTACTATACTCCGTTTGAGTCTCTGGATAAAACTAACAACGCAGACTATCCGGTTCTTGCCAACGGTGAGAGCGGGTCAGCGGGGTATCTGGAAGGAAACCTTCCTTACGGCAATCAGGAGTGGAACCAGGAGTACAGCCCCAGTTACGCAGTGTTTGATGTGACAGGAAATAAGATTTCTGTAAATGTGTACAATCTGGCAGGGGACAGCGCGGACCCGGACAGTGAGCTGATCGATTCCTTCAGCGTGACGAAAAATGCGGACGGCGGTGCAAAGACCACTGGGGAAGAGAATGGAAATGCTTCTCTTGACCTGACCCAGGACGCCCGCTATGATGCAGGCATGTCCAACGCAGACGGCGGAGTGATGGAGATCGTTGATTACAATACTGTGACAGGATGGGCATATGCGGTCAACGGACAGACAGGAAATTTGACAGCAATCGCGGTCAAAGACATGGCGGACAGTGCGAATGTGGATCTGCTGGATGGAAATGATATTGATGTTAGGTCCATTATTGAAGAGAACTGTGAAGGGTTTGCATACGGGGATATGACTTCTGTCGCGGTCTCTGCGGACGGGACAAAGCTTGCCGTGGCTGTCCAGGCGGAAGGATATGCAGACAATGGCCGTGTGGCGGTATTTGCATGTAATGCGGACGGCACGCTGACATTTGAGTCTGCATATGAGACAGGCGTTCAGCCGGATATGGTGACATTTACGCCGGACGATACGAAGATCCTTACAGCCAATGAAGGAGAACCAAGAGAAGGATATGCGGACGGCGCGGCAGATCCGGCGGGAACAGTGACAGTGATCACATTGGCGGACGGTTCGGCAGTCCATGTGGGATTCACTGCATATGACAATGCGGAAGAGAGGAAGAAGCTTACGGACGCAGGCATTGTCCTGAAAAAAGGAGCAGACCCGTCATCAGATCTGGAACCGGAATATATCGCGGCAGGAAATGATACGGCTTATGTGACGCTCCAGGAGGCAAACGCTATCGCAGTGATCGATCTGGACAGCACGCAGGTGACAGGCATCTACTCCGCAGGCTATGAAGACCACAGCACAGTGGCAGTGGACATTGATAAAAAGGACGAGGCATATAATCCTAAGACATATGAGTCCCTGAAAGGAATCCGCATGCCGGACAGCATTGCTCTGTACAGTACAGACGGAACGGATTACCTTGTAACAGCAAATGAGGGAGACTCCAGGGAATGGGGCGATTACCTGAATGAAGTGGAGCGCGATTTCGGAGATGGGGAGACTTCCCCGAGCGGAAAGATCACGGCTGAGAACAGCGGACTGACAGGAAAAGTCGTTTTCTTTGACAGC
>DXCD01000011.1 GCA_019116185.1 Candidatus Mediterraneibacter stercorigallinarum | reverse complement strand
ATTTACTATTTTAAAGATTTTATTGATAATCAGACTGGAGATAATGTCCGGATTTTAGGGGAATATTAGGAAAACCCGGCATGAGGGCAGGACGTGAAAGGAGGATAATTAAAGAAGAGTCTTGCGAAACTTATAAAAATGAGGAGGAAACAAATGAAGTCAAAAGGAAAAAAAGCAGGCTGGGCCAGACGATGTATTTCGCTTGCTCTGTGCTCGGCATTATTGTTTACATCATCTGTGACAGTTCTTGCTCAGCCGGACGATACGGCTGACAATGTTGAAATCTATGCTTCGGATGATGCTGTTATCTCAAATGTACCGGCAGAGACGGGAGAACAGTACGTATTTGCCGATGAGTACGGCCAGGAGCAGGGCACTGTATGGCGTTACCGCTGGATGGACAAGGACACCGGTGAATTCGGTGATATGACATGGAGCAGCGGAAACAGCCGGTGGGAAGAGAGCAGCCACAGCAACCACTGGATGCGTATTTTCAGTGATGGATTGATGTCCGGAAATGACGGATGCTCTGCCGTGATCGAGTGGACAGCGCCGAAGGATGGGACAGTCCTGATCACGGCGGGAGCGATCGAGGGTCTGGTCGGCGAAAATGAGATCGCCATGGAGCTGGAGCGCACTGACCGTGATGGAGCGACGATGAGTGTTGAACATAACGGAGAAACCATCTGGGGCGGATGCTCTACACTTAACAACCGCAAGCATCTTGCATTTGACCCGCTGCGTGTTTCGGTAAAAGAAGGAGACACGATCCGTTTCATAGAAAACGGGGACGGCGGGAATCAGGAATACAATAATGACAGAGTATACTGGAATCCTGTTGTTACATATGAGACAGAAGATACAGGCGTGCTGCTTGGCGGCGGACAGATGATTTCCGGCGGACAGGTTTCGTTTGACGTGGAAAACCTTGAACAAGTTTCCGCAGAGGATGTAGAGGTATATGCATCGGTAAATGGAGCGCCGCGCGCGGAGCTTGAGGTCAGCAGCGCTTCCGTGGAGGATGGAAAGCTGACAGTGTCATTTGCCCCGGTTACAGAGGCAGACGCTCAGGTACACCTGTCTGTTGTTACAGCGGGTACCAGCGCGATGGTGACATACAATACTACTGACTATCCTTCCGAAATGATCGAGATCACTGCCGGAACAGTCGGCGAAGGCGGGTCTATATCACCGGAAGGGACGATCACAGTCCAGAAGGGCGATTCCGTGACCTTTACGCTTACGCCGGATGAGGGGTATGAATTATACCGTTTATGGGTCAACGGAGAACAGCAGGATATAGAGAAAACTGTCAAAGACGGCAAGTTTACTCTGGAAGATGTGCAGGAGTCTGTTGAAGTAAAGGCTGCTTTCTATCTTGAAGGAGAGAAACGCGGCACTACATATTATGTGGATGCCAAGGATGGAGACGACTCCAACGAAGGAACCAGCGAAGACGAGGCATGGAAGAGCCTTGAGAAAGTCAATGCAACGACCTTCCAGCCGGGGGATAAGATCCTCTTAAAGGCCGGCTGCACATGGAATGGCTATCTGTGGCCAAAGGGCGAAGGAGATGAACTGGATCCGATCACCCTGGGGAAATACGGGGATGAAGATTCCTATCCGATTATCAACGGCAACGGCACCATGCCTTATGACTGGAACCAGAAGGGGACAGATCCGAGCTATACTCCGGCGGTCATGCTGTATGACCAGAGCTATTGGGTAATCGAGGACCTGGAAGTTACCAATAATTTTGATACAACTTATAATCAAGTCGGCATCTTGATCTGGACAACCGGGCGCAATGGCGAGACCAAAGACGTTACAGTGCAGGACTGCTATGTGCACGACGTGACTGCTGTCCAGTCCAGCAACAAGCTGACCGGCGGTATTATCGGCATGGGATCTGACTTCGGGTTGGACGGAAATCCGGTGGAAGGAGAGATCCAGGCTGAGTATGGATTTGACGGACTGTATATCATCAACAACCATGTGAAGAATGTCCAGAAGGAAGGCGTGCGAACCTCGGGAAGCGGCGAGCATTTCCGCAACACGCAGACGCATGAGGACGTCGTATTCCGCGGAAATTATATCGAGGATATTTACGGCGACGGCATCGTTCTTGCAGAAGTGGGACAGGAAGGCCTTGTGGAGAGCAATGTAGTAAAGAATGCCTGCAATGTAAGTGAAGCGAACTATGCAGGCGCATGGAGCTGGCAGAGCAGTAATACTGTTTACCGCTACAATGAGGTCTTTGGCATTGAATACGGATACAATGATGGCGAGGCGTTTGACTTTGACATCGGCTGCAGCAATCATGCATTTGTTTATAATTACAGCCATAATAACAAAGGCGGACTTCTTCTTACCATGTATCACAATCCGACCTATACATTTGCCTACAATATTTCAGCTAACGATGGAAAGCCCAGCCAGGAGCTGTTCCATTGTGAAGTAGGAAACGAGTACATTTACAACAACACGATTTATGTCGGCAAAGGAGTCACCACGCATCTTTTCAACAATGGAAATGTGGGATTCTTTAAAAACAATATTGTATTAGTCCATGGAGAGCTGCTGGACCTGTTCAATGGCAGCGGTACTCTGAGTGAGACGGGCGTGACGAATAATATCTTCTATCCGGCAGCCATAACCAGCGGCATAAGCGAGGAAGTCCTTGCGAATAACACGGTAGCGGATCCGCTCCTGCCGGGAGCGTCCCTGTCTTCGGACGAGGAATACGCGCTGTCTTCCGGCCTGACCTACCAGACGATGGGACAGGGCGAAGAGTGGCTGGACGGCTTCAGAGAGAGGGCATCCATCTTTAAGCTGGCTGAGGATTCACCGGCGATTGACGCGGGAACAGAGATCGAAGATCCGAACTTTACGTTTACAGAGGACCTGTTCGGCAACCCGGTCAGCGGCGCCCCGGATATCGGAGCCCATGAATTCAGCGGAGACGCGGGCCCTGTGGACGATGATGTGAAGAAACCGGAAAGCATCCGTCTGGATCAGAATGATATGTATCTTCTGACCGGAGATAAGCAGGTGCTTGCAGCGGAAGTAGGTCCTGCGGATGCGCTGGATACGAGCGTGGTATTCGAGAGCTCTGATCCGGATATTGCGGAGGTGTCCGCAGACGGTACTGTCACCGGGATCTCAGAAGGCACTGCGGTGATTACTGTCAGGGCGAATGCGGACAGCAGCATCAAAGCGGAGTGTACGGTCCATGTTTATCAGCGGAACGGCATGACCGTAACTGCTGTTCAGGATGGATATGTCCGTGACAATGGAAATAACGCCGGAACCGCAGATAATATTTTTGTGAAAAATGACAGCGTCGGCTGGCGGAGCATGGGTCTTGTGAGATTCGACCTGAGCGGCGTTGACGCGGAGTTTGTTAACGCGGCGCTGCAGTTTTATGTTATGGACGGGAAAACAAGGCCTGTAGAAGCAACGCTGTTTGATGTTTCCGGACAGGCGTGGGACGAGGCGACTATGACATGGGATAACGCTCCTGTGGGCGGCGATGAGGTCGCAAAATTCTCTGTGGACAGCAGCGACAAAGGGCAGCGTATTTCCATTGACCTTACAGAATATCTCAAAAATAAGCTGGAGCAGGGAGAGACAGAAGTTTCCTTCCGCATCGAGGTGACAGGTTCCTCGGGAAGCAACAGTCAGTTTACATTGGGCAGCCGTGAGAATCCGGGCAATGAACCGATCATCGTCTTCAGCAATGACTCTGTAGTGAGCGTGGAGAGCGTGCGCGTGGACACAGCGGTCGGAAAAGCTCCGGTACTGCCTGAGACGATAAAGGCCGTGGGCATTGACGGAGAGACATTTGACGCGGCAGTTACATGGGATGAGATTGATCCTGACAAGTATGCTGAGGAAGGTCAGTTTACCGTGACCGGCCGGATCGATGGCTACAGCATGCCAGTGGTTGCAACCGTGCGGGTATCAGATACGATTATTGTTTCCGCGGAGACAGCCGAGTGCTTCACGCCGGCGGGCATCGCACCGCAGCTTCCGGAAACGGTCACAGTGACATACATTACCGGTGAAACGGGAGAGGCTGCAGTTGTATGGGACGCAGTCAGCGAAGAGAGCTATGCAGTTCCAGGCAGCTTTGAGGTAAAAGGTTCCATCGAAGGATATTCAGCCGGAACAACGGCGGTTGTAACAGTGACCGACGCGGTGGCCGTGTCAGCTGAGCCTGTTTCAGCAAAAGGCCTGGCCGGTTATGAGCCGCTGCTTCCTGTTCAGGTGCAGACAGAATACAGTGATGGCAGCGTACATGATGAGACTGTTGTGTGGGATGCGATATCTCCGGAATTATGGAAGAAGGACGGTACGTTTGAAACCGCCGGAACTACGAAGAGCGGGCTGGAAGTCATCTGTACTGTGACAATGTACACGGCAGTTCCGGAAGAAGGATTGAGCATTGAGAATCCTCAGGGCAAGTATCCGGCGCTTCCGCGGACAGTGGTTTTAACTGCCGGGGAGGAAAGCTTTGAGATGGCAGCGGCATGGCAGCCGGTAAAAGCTGAGGACTACAATGGCACGGAAGATTTCACGGTGGAAGGCGTTGTTGCCGGCACCAAGATCCCGGTCAGCATTACGGTTCATCAGACAGAACCGATCGCGACGGTTACAGATGAAGTGACAGCAATAGAGGATGTGAAGATCCAGGCGTCTCCTTCAGACAGTAATTTCGCGGGAGAACCTACGATCAATGTGAAAAACACCACCTATGACAAGGCTTATAAGAGAGACAGCATTGTGAAATTTGACTTGTCCGGTGTTGAGGGCGGATGGCAAAACCTGTCCGGCCTTACCTTGAAATTATATCTGACGGACCGTGAGGATTATGGTACGGAGAGTTATTTAAGCATATGGGTTTCCGGATCAAACTGGAGCGAGGAAACAGCGACCTGGGACAGCGTGACACAATCCGGTTACAAGATTGCCCTTCTCGCGGAAAATGTACCGGTCCGGAACGACCAGGAAGGAAGTTATGTTGAGTTTGATGTAACCGGCGCGATCCCGTATATTGAAAACGGGCTTGTGACCTTTGCCCTTGGCATTGAGAAGAATCCGGCGGAGAACCTTGACGGAAGCCACAGCGGGCTTATGTTTGCTTCAGAAGAATCCGGAGAGGCTACTGCCCCGAAACTGGAGTATACAAACAGGTACATTACCTCCATTGAGACTCCTTCGGCAGAGGTAGAGCAGGGATGCCTGCCAGAGCTTCCTGAGACTGTTCAGGTAACGTTCAGTGATGGACAGACACAGGATATTGGTGTATCATGGGATGCTGTGACTTATTTCATGTTCTCAGAGCCGGGCACTGTATATGTGGCCGGGACAGCTTCAGATTTATACACCACGGTGACAGCTGAGGTGACTGTGAAGTCTTCCCCGGCGGACAAGGCACACTTAAATGACTTGATCGCGCAGGCAGAAGGCCTCCGGAAGGATGAATACACGGCAGAGAGCTGGGCTGAACTTCAGGCAGCGCTGCAGGCGGCAAAAGAAGTGCAGGCAGACGAAAATGCTTCGCAGCAGGAGACAGATGACGCGGCAGAAGCACTTGAGCAGGCTCTTCAGAATCTGGAAAAGATTCCATCTGATCCGGGGGACGGTACAGGTGGAGACAACGGCGCCGGTGGCGGCAGTGCGGACAATGGCGGTGCAGGACAAAAAGATGAGAATGCCGCAGCGCCTACAGGGGATGCAGCTTCTCCGATATCCGCGGCGCTGCTGGTGGCAGTTTCCGCAATGATCCTTGCTGCTGCGGCTGCTTTTAGACGCCGCCGCCAATAAGAAGCCAATATGAACGGAAACGCCGGAGCTGAGGCAAAGGAATTCGAGACAATATCGGATCAACAGGAGAAACAGACTATGAAGAAATACAGGATTGCCGCTGCGGCTCTGGCGTTAGGCCTTGTGATGGGCGGCTGCTCCAAAGACGATGAGAATGCAGTCGCGTATCTTGACGGGCATGCAGTTTCCTTGGAAGAATACGGTCAATATGCGTATGACTCTATTTCGCTGGTATCGGCGCAGTACAGCCGAGATTATGATGCGGATCCGAATGCAGATGACTTCTGGACGACATCCTATGACGGGAAAACTCCTATGGATGCCCTGAAAGAACAGGCTGACGAGAAGATGCTTGCCCAGAAAGGCATGCAGGTGATTGCACTGGATTTAGATTTGGTGACCGAGGAGGAGATCAGCTGGCAGGGACAGCTGGACGCCATGGAGCGCGAAAATGAAGCGCGGCTTGAGAAGCTGGAAAGCGGTGGCGTGGTCTACGGACCGGAGCAGCTGACTCAGTCTCAGTTTCTCTCCTATTGGCAGAGCGCGTTGGACCAGCAGGTAGAGGATTATTTTTACCAGAATGCCCAGCCGGAGGAAGCGGATTTAAAAGATTACTACGAGCAGCACCGGGAGGAATTAGACAGCCGTAATTTTACTGCGGAGGTGGATTTTTACTATTGGCCGCAGGAGCAAAGCACTACGGACGCCCAAAGCATTCTGGCCCAGATCCTTGCGCAGGGAGCGCAGGGATCTGAGGCTGCAGCAGAGCTTTCCCAGAGTACGGGGCTTCAGGCATCATACCGTCATGAAGCAATTAACACCCGGAAAATGGGTAAGGAAGACCAGGCATACACACAGGTTGTGGAACTGGTGAGAAATGCGGAAGACGGACAGCTGGCAGGCTGTTTGTATGCTGAAGGCATGGAAGTGTGGGTTGTGCCTGTCAGCCGCCAGAATGAAAGCATCGGTACTTTTGAAGAGGCTGAGGAAGAGATCGAGGATCTGTGGAGGACGGAAGAGGCCGCGCGCCTCATTGACGAACGGCTGTCCGATATAGAGATAACCACCACGGATGTCTATGACCGGCTGACCATCGACCAGCTCCGGCCCTGAAAGTAAAACAGGCTTAATATTAATGAACTTAAAATTTTAGGAGGATGTATGAGAGAATCAGAATGGCTGAAAAAGACAAAAGAAATCTTCGCGGTGGACGACGCGGAGAAAGTGGCGGCTTACTGC
>DXCD01000010.1 GCA_019116185.1 Candidatus Mediterraneibacter stercorigallinarum | reverse complement strand
TTCTTTCCTCCTTAATTCGACAGATGTTTGTATCTGGAAAAATTACTTCCAAAGGAAAATTTTAACAATTAATTTATATTCATACAACAATTCGGCAATGTATACGTTAAAAAGTGCACTCATACCTATTTGTCCAAATTTTCTCCGCTGACTGATTCCTCCAGCCATTTCTTTTCCTTATCCGACAGCTCGCATTTTTCAAACAGATCCGGCCGCCGCTCATACGTCCTTAAAATAGACTGCTCCCTTCGCCACTTCTCAATATTGGCATGATGCCCGGACAGAAGCACCGGCGGCACCTTCTTTCCATGCCATTCCTCCGGCCTGGAATACTGCGGGTACTCCAGGAGATTATCCTGAAGGGACTCAAACTCTGCGGACACGTCGTTGTGCAGCACGCCGGGAACGAGCCGCGAGATGGCGTCTACCATGACCATGGCAGGCAGTTCCCCTCCTGTGAGCACATAATCCCCGATAGACACATAATCTGTCACAATCTCTTCAAGAACGCGCTCGTCGATCCCTTCATAGTGACCGCAGAGCAGGATCAGGTCTTCCTCCTGTGCCAGCTCTTCTGCCATCTTCTGGTTAAAAACCTCTCCCTGGGGAGAGAGATACACTACCCGCGTTTTTTTCTCTGCGCCTGCTGTCTGTGCGTCCGCTCCTGGTTCATCGATATTTCCGGCAGCCTGCTCAGATTTCCTCCCTGCGATCTTCTCTTCCACAGCCTCATAAGCCAGGTACACCGGCTCCGCCTGCATGAGCATCCCAGCTCCGCCGCCGTACGGATAGTCGTCCACGCTCTGATGTTTGTTAAAGGCATAATCCCTGATATTGACCGCTTCGATCGACAGCAGCCCCGCATTCACTGCCCGCCCGATAATGCTTGTATTCAGTCCGTCCATGACCATATCCGGAAAGAGTGTAAGTATATGAAAATTCATTCTGCCTGTCTCCTTTTCAAATACATGTTTCTCAGATCAGCCCGTCCATGAGGCGGATCTGCATTTTCTTATTCTCCACATCCACATCCAGGATGCACTGGCGGATCGCCGGGACAAGGACTTCCCCGTGCTTGTCTGAATCTATGATATACACCTCGTTTGCCCCGGTCTCCATGACGTCCTTTATCACTCCGAACCTCTCATTCCCGGCGAACACTTCCATGCCGATCAGGTCGGCAATATAATATTCGTCATCGCCTAATGGCACTGCATCTTCCCGCGGCACAAGGAGGCTCTTTCCCTTGTATTTTTCGATGTCATTTATATTGTCAATGCCTTTGAATTTCAGGATCACGAACTGCTTGAAAAATTTCACTGACTGAACTTCCAGCTCAAGCCGTTCCTTCCCTGTGTCCAAAAGCACTTTTTTCAGCTTTTTAAATCGGGCAGCGTCATCTGTCGTGGGAAAGACCTTGACCTCGCCCCGGATTCCGTGAGTGGAAGAGATCACTCCCACCTGAAGAAACTGTTCCATCTCGTGTGTTTCCTTTCTTTTTTCCCGTCTCCGCAGGACAGAGAGGCATGCAAGCCCGAATCCAAACCTTTTGAAGACAAGAATGATCCATTAATAGAGAGTCTGAATACAGGAAAAAGAAAGGGGCAGCTGCTTCATATTCATGAAGACTGTCCCCCATTTCCGCATAAGTGTCAATTCACTGTGCTATACAATATCAACAACAACTCGTTTGTCTTCTTTCGCCGCGGCTGCTTTTACCACAGAACGGATTGCTTTTGCGATACGGCCCTGCTTGCCGATGACTTTTCCCATGTCACCGTCCGCGACATGCAGCTCAAGCACGAGAGTCCTTCCTTCATTCTTCTCATTGACAGAGACTTCTTCCGGATGATCCACAAGCGCTTTTGCGATAACTTCAACTAATTCTTTCATTTGCGCACCTCCGCAAAGAGATCTTATTTCTCAATACCTGCTGCCTTGAAGATCTTACCGACGACTTCTGTCGGCTGCGCGCCGTTGTTGAGCCATTTCTTAGCTGCTTCCTCATCAACCTTGATTGCGCTCGGATCACAGTTCGGATCGTATGTTCCGATCTCTTCGATGAATCTTCCGTCTCTCGGGGATCTTGAATCAGCTACCACGATTCTATAAAAAGGAGCCTTCTTCTGTCCCATTCTTCTTAATCTGATCTTTACTGCCATTTTTGTCACCTCTGTTTTTCTTTCTTATAATTATAGTGTTTCTTCTGCCGTCAGCCCCGCCGCATATTCGGCCGGCCGCCTCCGGCATGATCTATGGTCAAAAGGGAAGCCTGAACCTGCCCTTTTTGCCACCTCTGCCGCCCATCATTCCGGGAAGCTTCTTCATCATCTTCCTGGACTCATTGAACTGCTTTACCATCCGGTTCACCTCAGAGATATCCACTCCCGCGCCCCGCGCGATACGATGCTTCCTGGATGGGTTCAGGATGTCGGGATTCCGTCTCTCCTCGGGAGTCATGGAGCGGATCATTGCCTCCATCCTCGCCATTTTCTTCTCATTTTCCTCTGAGTCAAGGTCCGGCATTTTCCCCTTGCCGCCCAGCGCTCCCATCCCCGGCATCATGCTCATGATGCTGGATAAGCCGCCCATCTTGCGCATCTGTTCCATACTCATCAGATAGTCGTCAAAATCAAACTGGGCTTTCTTCATCTTGTCGGCCATCTGCATTGCCTGCTCCTGGTCGATCTCAGCCCCTGCTTTCTCGATCAGGGTCAGCACGTCTCCCATCCCCAGGATACGGGACGCCATTCTGTCAGGATAGAACTGCTCCAGGTCTGAGAGTTTTTCTCCCATGCCCACATAGAGGATCGGCCTGCCGGTCACTGCCTTGATGGACAATGCCGCGCCGCCTCTTGTATCGCCATCCAGCTTTGTAACAATGACACCGTCTATGCCGATCTTATCATTGAACGTCCCTGCCACGTTCACTGCGTCCTGTCCGGTCATGGCGTCTACCACAAGGATTGTCTGGTGAACTTCCACGGCTTTTTTAATCTCCTGGAGCTCAGCCATCATGTCTTCATCAATGTGAAGACGTCCCGCTGTATCCAGGATCACGATATCATTGCCGTTCTTCGCCGCATGCTGCACTGCTGCCTTCGCAATATCTGCCGGACGGTTCTTATCTCCCATGGAGAATACTTCCACGCCCTGCTTCTCCCCGTTGATCTGCAACTGTTTGATCGCTGCCGGACGGTACACGTCACATGCCACGAGCAGCGGCTTCTTTCCTTTTAATTTATATTTGCCTGCCAGCTTCGCTGTTGTGGTCGTCTTACCGGCTCCCTGGAGACCGGCCATCATAATGACCGTCATGGCTTTCCCCGGCTGGAGCCGGATCTCAGTCGTCTCAGAGCCCATCAGCCTGATCAGCTCTTCATGCACGATCTTGATCACCATCTGCCCCGGATTCAGCCCGTTCATTACGTCCTGTCCGACCGCGCGCTCCTGGACGTCTTTTATAAAGCCTTTTACAACTTTGAAATTGACATCCGCTTCCAGGAGTGCCATCTTAACCTCTCTGAGCGCGGCTTTTACATCATCCTCGGTAAGCCGTCCCTTGCTGCGCAGGTTCCGGAATACATTTTGAAGTTTTTCTGTTAAGCTGTCAAATGCCATTCTATAACTCCTCTTTGCCGTACCGTGCCTTTTCTGTTGTCCTGCATCTGACTGATGATCATCTTACAGCTCTTCGATGATCGTATCAGAGATGGCCCGGATACGTGGTATGATTTCCTCCGGGTCTTTCCTCTCCTGCTCCCACTCTTCCAGAATCCGGTCAATCTGTGCGACCTTTTCCTTCACAGCGAGAAAACGCTCTACCAGATGCAGCTTCTCCTCATAGCCTTCCAGTGCCTTCTGGCACCGTCTGACAAGGTCATGCACGCCCTGCCTGCTGATCCCTTCGCTCTCTGCAATCTCGCTCAGGGACAAGTCGTCAAGGACAAACTGCTCATAAACCTCTTTCTGATGCGGAGTGAGAAGCTCCCCGTAAAAATCATATAATAATGCCTGCTCTAAAATCTTATCCATTGCTGTCACCTTTGCTATCATACATGAAGAGGCGCCGGGTGTCAAGTATTTTTTCTTTACAGTTTTGTCCTTTACAATTTGCCCATGCTTTTTCTCTGTCACCCTCTAATGCCTATACTTTCAGCAGACGTTCCACATTGAGCAGTCCCCACCCGGACTCGGTCCCCGGAATCCTTACGCTGGATTCTCTGAGTTTTAATTTCACTTCCACGTTCGTCATATCCGGGTATTTTGATAACAGGCAGGCGATCGCTCCCGAAACAACCGGCGTTGCCATGGATGTCCCCGTCTTCATTATATAAGGATGCTCTCCGGGACGCCCGTATTTTCCGTTGCAGCTTATAATCCCTGTGCCCGGAGCAAATACATCCGGCTTCACCACGCATTCTCCCGTGGGCCCCCGTCCGGAATAGTTGACGTTCTTTTTCCTTCTCTGCACCGGAGGCAGCTCCGTGTCAGGCACTCCAACGGTAATCACTTTGCGGCTGCTGCCCGGTACTGCCACAGACCCTTCTGCCGGTCCATAATTTCCGGCAGATACGACCACCACCAGCCCGATGTCCCACAGCTCCTCCACTGCTTCCAGGAAGAGACGCTTCTGATCCGGCGCCAGATTCGGCTGTGTGCCAACAGAGATATTCACAATCCGGATGCCATAGTGGTCTCTTTCTGCCATAATCCACTCTATGCCGCTCAACACATACTCCACATTGCCGTTCCCTTCTCTGTCCAGTACCTTTCCGACCAGCAGATCCATCTCAGGCGCCATCCCGGCATACAGACCGTTTGATACCTTCCCGCTGCCCGCCAGGATCCCCGCCACATGGGTTCCATGGCCGCTGTCATCATGAAGCTTTGCGGAATTACCCGTAAAATCTTTGAATCCGACAGTCCTTCCCTCAAGATCAGGGTGTCGGGCGATACCTGTGTCAAGCACCGCAGTACAGATCCCCTCTCCCCTGCATTTCCCTTCTATGATATCATCACACCAATATCCGACCGTCTGTTTGACCCATCTCATAATAATCCCCTTTTTAATCAGAATATTCGAAAACAGCTTTTCGGTCCATGGAGCACACTTTTTCACCCTCTGCATACTATAAAACTGTAAACAATAACCTAATTGGAGGATTTAACATGAGTGATTTAACTGCTACAAACTGTGGATGCGGATGCGACAACGGAAACGGAATGTCTTCTTGCCTGTGGATCATCCTTCTGCTCGCTTGCTGCGGCGGATGCGGCGGGAGCACATTCAGCGGCAACGGATGCGGCAATGACAGCTGCCTGTGGATCATCCTTCTGCTCTGCTGCTGCGGCGGCTTCGGCAATAACGGATGCGGATGCTGATCAAATGTAAAACAATTCTGACAGCTTAGCCCAACGGGGTCAGACCCCTTTCGAAAGGGGTCTG